>JAMOVF010000123.1 GCA_027061625.1 Deltaproteobacteria bacterium | reverse complement strand
CAGATCCAGATCAAACTCCAGGGGGCTGTCACAGCGCCGCGTCAAAAAAATGAACCGCGCTGCATCCTTGCCAACATCATCCAGGACTTCCCGCAGAGTAACAAACTCACCAGCCCTAGTGGACATGGCCTTCTGCTCACCGCCCTCAATCAGGCTTACAAGCTGAATCAATAAAACATTGAGCAGGTTTTCATCCTTGCCAAAGGCCTTTATTGCTGCCTTTACCCTTGGTACATAACCATGGTGATCTGCTCCCCAGATGTCAACCAGCAGATCATACCCGCGCTTAATCTTATTGAGGTGATACGCTATGTCAGCAGCAAAATAGGTGAGTTCTCCATTGGAACGGCGAACTACCCGGTCTTTTTCATCCCCAAATTGAGATGTACGGAACCACAAAGCGCCATCTTCTTCATATAGAAAACCTTTTTGTTTGAGTTCCTCCAGGGCCTTTTCCACTTGGCTGGATTCATGGAGAGTGCGCTCGCTGAACCAGTTATCGAAATGGACTCCAAAATTGTGAAGGTCTTCCTTGATCCCGGAAAAGATCCTTTCTACCGCCTTTTGAATGAAGAAATCGAGCACTTCCTCCTCTGGCCTGTCCTTGAATTTATCTGATTCTGCCTCAAGGATTTCAGATGCAATTTCTCTGATATAGCCGCCCTGATAATGGTCTTTGGGAAATTCAATATCTTCTCCCAACAACTCGAGATAACGCAGGTATACAGACCTGCCCAAGGTCTTCATCTGATTGCCCACGTCATTGATATAATATTCTGTTTCTACGTCAAAACCCGCTGTCTTCATTACCCTGGCCAAGGAATCGCCTACTGCTGCACCTCGTCCATGCCCTACATGAAGCGGCCCTGTGGGATTTGCACTCACGAACTCAATCAATACCCTGCGACCTTTACCTGTATCGGTTTCACCATACCGTTCCCCGGCTTGATGCATGACCAGCAGGTTCTTCTGCCAAGTTTCCTGAGCAACAAAAAAATTTAAGAAGCCTGGACCAGCTACTTCCACCTTTTCAAAAAGGGAATCGGCTTGAAGCAGTTCTGCCAATGCCTCTGCAATCTGTCTCGGCGGCCTCTTGGCTGTTGACGCAGCTATCATGGAAATATTACTGGCAAAATCGCCATGTTCTTTCTGTTTGGGAATAGATACCTGGTGGGCTGCAGGAATTGCCATTTCAGGCAAAGCTCCTTGCCCAATCAACTCTTTAAAGGCCTCTTCAACCTTTGCTTTTATCTTATTTTTCATCATTGCTAAATCTCATTTAATCCATAACAAATATTCTCAAGGCATATTTACATCTGCCCCAAGACAAATAACTTTGCCATCTTAGTGAAATCACTTTAAGAGGGCAATAGCATTACTATTACAATTCTCCATGCAAAATGGGATTTTGCCACCAAAAGGCTATTCTACTCAAATGGATTGGACTACAATACTAATCGTTTTTCAGCCTTTATACGGTGATCCAGGTAATAAAGTATCGGCACCACCATCCTGGAAAAGAGCGTTGCTGCAATCTCTCCAGCCATAAGGGATATGGCTAACCCCTGAAAGATGGGATCAAACAAGATAACAAAAGAGCCCACCACTACAGCAGAAGAAGTAAGGAGCATGGGACGGAACCTTATAGCGCCTGCATCTATGACCGCCTCAGCCAAGGGCATACCCTCTTTGAGACGAAGCTCAATAAAGTCCACAAGGATGATAGAGTTTCTAACCACAATTCCTGCGCCAGCAATAAAGCCTATCATGGAAGTTGCTGTAAAAAAGGCGCCCATCAAGGCATGAGCTGGGATAATCCCAATAAGAGACAGAGGGATTGGAGACAATATTACCAGGGGCACAGAATAGGACCTGAACCATCCTACTACCAATATGAATATGAGCACTATAACAACTGCAAAGGCACCGCCCATATCGCGGAACACCTCATAGGTAATATGCCACTCACCATCCCACTTCATGGCCCAATTCTTGGTGGTAAAGGGCTGCTTGGTATAAAAGATTTCAAGGTTAGTGCCAGCAGGTGTTGTCAGCTTTTCAAGCTCTTTGTTCATTTTGAGAATTGCATAGACTGGGCTTTCCTCTTCTCCTGCAACATCACCTGTCACATAGACCACTGGCTGAAGGTTTTTGTGATAGATGGGATGATATATTGATCTTTTTTCAACCGAGGCTATCTCAGATAAGCTTACGAGCCTGCCGTCTGCTGCCCTGAGCTTGATAGCTTCTATTTTGAAGATTTCTGAACGCTTCTGCCTTGGGAAACGCACCAAAATGTCTACATCTTCCTTTGCCTTTGGATCGTGCAGCAGCCCCACAACCATGCCTTTAACTGCTGCCTGCACCACAGTCAGCACCTTGGCAGGCGGAATGCCCAGGGCAAGGGCCTTGTCCCTATCCACAGAGATCCTGTATTCTGGCTGCGGATCAGTCATATACCAGTCTACGTCCACCACGCCTTCTGTCTTTTCAAATATATCCATGATCTTACGGGCCACGCCTATCTGCTGCTCATAATCAGGACCATATACTTCTGCCACCAGTGTTTGGAGCACTGGAGGCCCTGGAGGTATCTCAGCAACCTTTATGCGTGCGCCATACTTTTCCGCCACTTTCTGCAGCAGGGGACGCAGCCGCTTTGCAATGGGATGGCTCTGCTCCTTACGCATATGCTTAGGAAGCAGATTTACCTGAATGTCCGCCACATTGGAGCCTTGGCGCAAATAGTAGTGCCTCACCAGGCCGTTGAAGTTAAAGGGGGCAGACGTGCCTACATAAAGTTCATAATCTGTAACCTCTGGCTGCTGGGACAGAATGGCACCGAGTTCCTCGGCCACATGGGCGGTTTTCTCCAAAGTAAAGCCTTCCGGCGTATCAATGATCACCTGAAATTCGCTCTTGTTGTCAAAGGGCAGCATCTTCACTCGCACCACCTTTGTATAGATGAGCGAGCATGCAGCCACAAAACAGATGGCCATTATGATCAAAAAGATCCAGCGCCATGCAGCATTGCCTATAAGATGCCCCATGGCCCAGCGGTAAATCTTGTCTATGCGGCCCTCTTTTTCTTCCTCATGACCTCCTTTGCGTCCCATAATGTGATAAGCCGTCCAAGGGGTTATCACAAAGGAAATTATCATGGAAAGGAACATGGCCACCGACGCCCCAACAGGCATTGGACGCATATATGGCCCCATGAGGCCACGCACAAAGGCCAGGGGCAATATGGCAGCTATTACGGTAAAAGTCGCCAGCACCAGAGGGCTTCCGACTTCCACCACTGCCTCGGTTATTATGTCCTTCAAGGGCCTTCCCCTGTTTATGGGAAGGCGGAGATGGCGCACAATGTTTTCAACGCCCACTATGGGGTCATCCACCAATATACCTATACAAAAGATGAGGGCAAAAAGGGTGACGCGGTTCAAGGTGTAGCCATAGACATAATAGATAAAGAGCGTTAGGGCCAAGGTTACAGGTATGGCCACCAGCACTACCATGGCAGCCCTAGCGCCCAGCAGTGCAGCCATCAAAAAGGCCACGGATATTGTGGCAATGGCAAGGTGTTTCAAAAGCTCGTCAGATTTTTCCTTGGCTGTCTCCCCATAATCCCTGGTTATGGCAACATGGACATCTTCTGGAATTATGAAGCCCTTTAGTTCTTCAACCTTTTTTTCTACAGCCCTGGTCAGTTTGGTGGCATTGCGCCCTTTGCGTTTTGCAATTGCAATGGAGACCGCAGGCTGAAGCTCTCCGGGTTCCAAAGCAATATTCTTGGCACTGCCTCCCAGGCCTGATCCGATAAGAACATAGGATTCAGGCTCTTCAGGGCCGTCATAAATTTTTGCCACCTGGCCGAGATAAACCGGATGGCCGTTTACCACCTTTATGACTGTTTTTTCTATATCCTTTTTATTTTCAAAAAAATTATTGAGACGCAGGGAAAAAGAATTGTTACCGCTGGCTATCTCACCTATCCATGAGGCCTGGTTCTGGGACTGCAAAGCACCTATCACATCAGCTGCGTCAAGGCCTATGGCCGATAAGGCTTCAGGGTCCAGATCTACCCTAGCCTGCCTTTTTAAGCCGCCTTTTATTGTGGTGGCGCTGATACCGTTGATTGACCTTATTTCATCATCAAGCTGGGCTGCTATTTGACGAAGTGTAAGTCCATCATATCCCTTACCATAAAGGGTTAAGGTCATTATTGGCACATCATCTATGGAATAGGGCTTCAGCAGGGGCTTGCTGCACCCAGGGGGAATCCAGTCAAAGTGGGAATATAGCTTATCATAGACCTTTACAAGGCTCTCTTCTATATCTTCCCCTACATAAAAACGCACCACAGTCATAGCCCGGCCATCCATGGCTGTGGAATATAGGTATTCTACCCCGGGTATTTCCCAGAGCAGCTTCTCCATTGGCCCAATAACCCTGCTTTCCATCTCCTTGGGGGAAGCGCCTGGCATTGCCACCATTACATCCACCATTGGGACCACAATCTGCGGCTCTTCTTCACTGGGGGTAAAAAATATGGCAAACAAACCCAGAAGCAGGCTGGCAATTATGATCAGCGGAGTAAGCTTTGAATCCACAAAGGTCTCAGTGACCTTGTAGAGAAAAGAAGGCCTATGGGGCGATACAGTGGAGCTACTCAAGGCTTGCCCCCTCCTGAACCTTGGTGAGATTGGATGTAACCACTGTATCACCTTCACTCAACCCGGCAAGCACCTCCAAATATAAACCTTCCTCTATCTTTCCTGGCACTGCTGGAGCAAAGGTATCACCCATCTGTTTCCAAAGGTCGCCGCCCTTTATGACACGCCAATGTATAATTTTATCAGCATCCACTGTAAAAACGCCCTTTATGCCTCCGCGTTCAACAACGGCCTGCACAGGGATCAGCAGGGCCTTCTTAGAACCAACATCGATTTTCACTGTTCCAAAAAGGCCGCTTTTAAAGGCTTGAGATGCAAGATCCACTTTGATTTTAAATGAATGTGAGGCCGGGTCCACCTGAGGAATAAGCCTGGCAATGGGCACGCTGCCAGCAAAATGGGCTGCTGGAATTTCCACATGCACTGGCTGACCTTCCTTGATTTTAGTCATGAGCCCTTCATCCACCATGGCCTCAAACCATGTACCCGCATCCTTGGAATCAATCATCAACAACGGCATACCAGGGTTGGCCAAGGTGCCAGGGTCAGCGAAACGCCCCACCACCCAGCCATTTGTAGGTGAAGTGATTCGGACGTAATTGAGCTGGTTTTTCACCTCTCTGATCTGTGCTGAAACTGCTGCTGCTTCAGCTTCAACTGCCTTTACTTGGGCCTTCAGGGCCTCTACTTCTGCAGTTGCCCTGTCCAACTCCTCCTGGGTGGCAGATTCCATATCAAAGAGTCTTTTGATACGTTCATAGTTGGCCTCTGCATAGGCAAGCCTTGACTGAACAGCCCTCTTTTTGCGCAATACTGCCTGTCTTGATGCTTCAAGTGCCTTTATTTTAGCAACTATATCAGTCTCATCTATCTTGATAAGGGTCTGGCCCATTAATACCGCATCCCCTTCATCAACAAAGACCTCTTTTACATAACCAGGTATTTTGGCCCCAATCTTTACGCTTGCTTTCGCTGTAGTAGTTCCTGGAAAAGAATATAGCAAGGGCAGCTCTGCAGCTTTCACCAGAGTTGTTTGGGCCTTTATTTTTTTTAGAGAACGGTGTGCCTTATCAGGCGCCTTTGCCTCTTCCTTGCAAGCAGCCAAAGAAACAGCAAACACCAGCGCCAGAATCAGCAAAATGATATATTTTAAAAGGTGATTTTTCATGACACTGCTACTCCACATTTTTAGAAATGCCTTGTTTATCCAGCAGACCTGCCCGCCATTTTAACTTTGCATAGGCTGACCTGACATTGAACCTTGCTGTGGCTTCCCTAAGCTCAGCCTCCTTCAATGCTGTATCAGCAGCTAAAAGCTCTACCATCAAGGCCATACCGTTTTCATAACGGTTTTTCAAAATCGTTTGGCTTTCTCTGGCCTGGGCCACAGATCGTTTGGCAGCCTCAAGCTGTTTCTGGGCAGTGAGCAAGCCAAAATAGGCCTCTCTTACCTCTAGCTCAACCTTGTCTGATATGCCTTGCTGCATGGCCCTGGTCTTCCTGAGCCGTGCATCTGCCTTTGCCACCCTGGCCTTGTCCCCAAAGCCTTTGAAAATATTAAATGAAAGTGTGGCCATAATAGTCCAGGAATCACCATCCGCCTCAAACAGATCCTCTGTATTGGCTTCATAGATGCCGTGCAGATTAAGTGAGGGAGCAAAGGCAAGCTTTGCTCCTTTTTTGTCAATTTTAGCAAGCCTGATATAGTTTTTTACCTGTTTGATTTCAGGCCTGTTTTCCCTCGCCTTTGAAAGCCAATATTCAAGGCCTTCTGCTCCCAGTGTTGTTACAGATACAGGTGGTTCCAGCGAATGTTCCCTTGCCTGATCCACACCCATCACTGCATTAAGGCTAGCCATAGCTACCTGAAAATCGCCTTGTGCTTTAGCCAGCCCCTGCTCCATCTCAGCGGCTTTTACTGAAGCAGCAAGCATGTCTGATTTCAAGGCAGAACCAGCCTTATATCTGTTTTTGGCCAACATGAAATGGCCATTTGCAGCCTTCAATGCCGCCTCCATCACCTTTATTGCTTCCTGGGCCAGAAGCACCTGGTAATAGGCAGTCTCCACATCAAACAGCACCTTTTGGACCCTTTTGCGCTGTTCCAGAGACGCAACTTTCCGGCCCACCTTGGCTGCCTTATAGCCTAAG
>JAMOVF010000122.1 GCA_027061625.1 Deltaproteobacteria bacterium | reverse complement strand
CCCCTCTGCTGCATTGTATTGCGGATGGTACAGCCTGCGTAAATATGTAGATGCCTTTGAGTGGAACAAAGGCGCCGTTGCCTACCACATTGCCAGCGGTGAATGCACCAGCCTCAAAAAGGAAAATAGAGAATGGTGCAGAATGCTTTTGAAGGATGGCGTAGCTGCAACTTTGGGTCCGGTAGCAGAACCCTATCTCCAGGCCTTTCCGCCCCCGGAGATATTTTTTCCGTTACTCGCCACGGGAAGACTTACACTGGTTGAGACATATTTTACTTCCCTGCCCTTTCTTTCATGGCGGATGATTCTTATTGGAGACCCAATGTATAGGCCATTTCTAAAACATCCCTGCATAGGTTCCTTTTGAAACTATGGCCGGCAGTTTTGAATATACGCAGGACAGGATTGGAAGCCTTACTCTGCTCCAGCCAGCAAGGGGATATCGTTTTTCCATAGATTCTTTGCTGCTGGCTGAATTTGCTGCGCCCAAAAAATATGACCATATCTTAGATTTGGGATGCGGCTGCGGAGTAATATCTTTATTAATTGCACAAAAATTCCCCAATACCCAAATAGTAGGCATAGAAATACAGGAAGAGCTTGCACAACTGGCAGAAAAAAATGTTGAAATCAATCAAATGGAAGAGTGTATAAGTATCATTCAAGGAGATCTGAAGGATATCAAAAAGTATATCAAGGCAGGCGAATTTGATTATGTTATTTCAAACCCCCCGTTCAGGCCTGCCCAAAGCGGCCGGATATGCCCAGACAGGGGAGAAGCCATTGCCAGGCATGAAATAGCTGCAGGACTGGAGTCATTTTTGGATGCTGCCCGCTATGCCCTGCATCCTGGCGGCAGGCTGTCTGTTATCTATCCAGCTGAAATGACGGCTAAACTCATTAAGGCCATGTGTGGCAAAAAGATTGAACCCAAAAGGATGGGGTTTATACATCCTTCAAAGGGAAAAAATGCCAGAATGGTTTTGGTTGAAGGGTGCAAGGATGCAGGAACAGAAGTAAAGGTCCTTCCGCCTATATTTCTTGACGGCCACCACTTACAAGGCGGCCGGCAAACTTCCCAAGGGTAAGCCCTTGAACAACTATTGAAAAAACCACTGTCATATAGGTTACTGTTACAATTGCATCCCGCCATACTACTTTTGGAATAGAAAGTGCCAGCGCAATGGATATACCACCGCGCAGGGCAGCCCATGTCAAAATTTTTACCACATGGGGATGAATAGGCTTAAAAAGTCTGAACAGCCCCACCGGCATACCAACACTCAACAACCTGGAAAAAAGGATACAGGGAATAATTGCCAAGCCTGACAAAAATATCTTTGGGGTAATATGGAGCACCAGCACTTCAAAACCCATCAAAACAAACAGCACAGCATTTAAAATATTGTCTATAAGCTCATAAAAGGTATCAAGATGCTGACGTGTCCGCTGTGACATGGCCAGGATGCGCCCTCTATTTCCAATCAATAACCCAGAGATTACCACTGCTATTGGACCAGAAATGTGCAGGGCATCGCACAAGGCATATCCCCCTGTCACCAATGCCAGAGTAAGCAAGATCTCAGTCTGGTAGTCATCCACAGATTTAAGCATTAAATAGCATATATAACCTGTCACCACTCCAAAGGCAGCCCCTCCAACAGCCTCCTTCAAAAAAAGAAGCCAAACATCGGCTGGGCCTATATGATGGCCTCCAGTTGCAATCTCAAGCAGCACCAAGAAGATCACAACCCCTATTCCATCATTAAAAAGCGATTCGCCTGTAATTGTTGTCTCAAGGCTTTTAGGAATGCCAATGCTCTTTAAGATAGCCAAGACTGCAATTGGATCTGTGGGTGATATCAATGCACCAAAAAGCAGACAATATATGAACGGAATTTTAAGCCCTGCAAAGGAAAAAATCCAAAAACTTAATATCCCAACCAGTATAGTTGACAAAATCACTCCAATTGATGCAAGGAGAGAAATTATCCATTTTTGCTTGGAAATGTCATTGATATTTACATGGAGTGCCCCAGCAAAGAGCAGGAAGCTCAGCATTCCATGGAGCAGGGTCTTGTTGAAATCGATGCCTTTTAAGATTTCAGCTGCCTGATCGTGAAGCTGATTGCCTGAAAAATAACTGATTACTCCCAAGCCTAAAGATATGGCAAGGGAAATCAGCATAAGGCCAATTGTGGTTGGAAGACGAAGGTACCTATAGTTAGCATAGCTAAACAAGGCAGTAATAGTGATAAGCAATGCTGAAAGGTTAAAAAGATCCATATTCTACTCTTGATTATCTCAACAAAAGCACCAATTAAATTGTCAAAAAAATGTCAACCCCAAAAAACAACTCCAGAAAATGTATGATCAAACATACAGGAATGGGAACGCGCAAATTGCCCGAATCACGACATCATTTTGTATATAATGCCACTAGAGGCTAAAAATAACAGCCATTTCTTCTATAACCAAACTGGTTGGTTTAAAATTTGCACTTTCAATAAAAAACTCTTGAAAAAGGGGCTTAACCATGTCTTATGCCAAGTTGTTTTGGTTTTCAGTATTTGCCGCATTAACTGCTGCAACCTTTGCCATAGTCCAAGTTATGGCATAATTGGTTGCTAATTGGAAAAACGGCCTGCTTGAACCAGCTCTGCAACCCTATCAGGCCTATTGCTATCTTTTACTAAGGCTTCACCAATCAAGGCCGCAGTAATATTGGCATCTCTAAGTGCCTGAATGTGTTGGGGAGTGGATATACCACTTTCACTTACAACAGGTATATCCTCTGGTATCATGCCTTTGACCTTAAATGTGGTGTCCAAGGAAACTGAAAAGTCTTTCAAATTGCGGTTATTAACACCAATAAGATCTGCTCCAGCATCAAGCACCTTTTCTGCCTCCGCCACATCATGCACCTCAACCAAGCAGTCCAGGCCATCTTCCTGTGCATGATGAAGCAGCTCCTCAAGCAGAACGTCATCAAGCACAGCGGCAATCAGTAAAATTGCATCAGCTCCCCAAGCCCTGGCCTCATCCACTTGAAAGTGGTCAATTATGAAATCCTTTCTCAAAAGAGGAAGGAAAACTTTTTGCCTTATGGCAGGAAGGAAACTCAGACTTCCTTGAAAAAAATTCTCATCAGTCAAGACCGATATTGCTGCTGCACCACCTTTTTCATAGTCCTTCGCAATCTCTTCTGGATCAAAATCGTGGCATATCAGCCCCTTTGACGGGGAAGCCTTTTTTACCTCTGCTATTATAGAAACTCCGGGATCTTCAACCAATGCCTTTTTAAAACCCCTGGGAGCCTGATCTTCTATTTCAATAGAAGGAATACCCCTTTTTTTGGCCTCGGCTACTTCCAAACGTTTCTGTTCAATTATTTTATCTAAAATGGTCATTTTTTGTAATTTTTGAGATCCTCAAGCTTACCCAAAGCAGCCCCTGAGTCGATGCTCTCTGCAGCAAGCTCAACTCCCCTCTTGAAGGAATCCGCCATACCTGCCAGGTATATGGCAGCCCCGCTGTTCATGAGCACCATATCCCTTTTGGGCCCAGGCTGCCCCTCCAATATATCCATTAAGATTGCAGCGTTTTCTTCAGGGTTGCCACCTGAAAGATCTTCTATAGAACAGGGAGCCAACCCTGCATCTTCCGGCGTTATAGCTAACTCCTCAACTTTCTCACCATCCCAATGGGCTACAACATTGGGGCCAGTCAAGCTGAGTTCATCCAGCCCGCCATGTCCATGCACCACCCAGGCCTGCCTTGCGCCCATTTTACCAAGAACCTCTGCCAAAACAGGGGCAAGTTTTGGATCAAAGACCCCTAAAAGCTGCACATTTGCACCTGCTGGATTGGTAAGGGGGCCCAAGACATTGAATATTGTGCGTACTCCCAGCTCCCTTCTTGGACCAATGGCATGTTTCATTGCAGGATGGAGGCTTGGGGCAAAGAGAAAGCCAATGCCTATTTTTTCTATTGCCTCAGCCACCTGCTCAGGGCTCATATCCAGGGATATTCCCACTGCTTCCAAAACATCTGCACTGCCGGACTTTGAAGAGACAGACCTGTTGCCATGTTTTGCCACCTTAATGCCTGCGCCTGCCACTACAAAGGCAGAAGTGGTGGACACATTAAAGGTGGATGCCCCATCGCCCCCTGTGCCGCAGGTGTCAACCAAGGGTTCACCTTTCTCAAGCCTGACCGGGATGCGGACCGCCTTTTCACGCATTACATGGGCAGCGCCTGTAATTTCTTCCACAGTCTCCCCTTTCATCCTCAACCCGATCAAAAGGCCTCCTATCTGGGCCTGGGTGCACCTTCCATCCATCAGCTCATCCATTACCTGGATCATCTCATACCGGGAAAGATGGTGGTGACTCACAACATTTGAAATTGCTTTTTTTATTATTTCCATGGTATATTAAATCACATTTTTAAAAAATTTTCTAAGAGATTTGGCCCCTCAGGCGTCATTATTGATTCTGGATGAAACTGCACGCCTTCCACCTTGAGCGTCTTATGACGCAGGCCCATCAACTCATCTTTTTCAGACCAGGCCGTGGGCATCAAACATTCAGGCATAGTGGCCTCATCCACTAGAAGGGAGTGATATCTCATGGCCTCAAAGGGATTGGGCAGCCCCTTGAATACCCCTTTGTTGTCATGCCGTATCATGGATGTCTTGCCATGCATCAGCCTATCCGCCCTCACTATTTTCCCCCCAAAGGCAGCCCCAATGGATTGGTGGCCCAGGCACACGCCCAACACAGGAATTTTTCCTGCGAAAAAACGTATAGCCTCAACAGATATGCCCGCTTCCTGGGGGGTGCAAGGCCCTGGTGATATGAGCAGCCTGTCTGGGTCCATATCTTCCACTTCTTTCACAGTAACCTGGTCATTTCTCACAACCAGCACTTCAGCACCCAAGGTGCCGAGGGCCTGCACCAGATTGTATGTAAAGGAGTCGTAATTGTCTATTACTACTACCCTGGACACCTAACTGCCTCCTTCTGCCATCTCTATAGCCTTCATCAAGGCCCGGCCCTTATTTAAGGTCTCTTCCCACTCCTTAGTTGGATCTGAGTCTGCAACGATACCAGCCCCAGCCTGCAAGTAGAGCTTTTCACCTTTCTGGCACAAGGTCCTTATGGTTATGGCAAAATCCATGTTGCCGGAGAACCCGAAATAGCCCACAGCGCCTGCATATGGGCCGCGCCTGGCATGCTCCAGCTCTTCTATAATCTCCATGGCCCTTATCTTTGGAGCACCGCTCACAGTACCAGCTGGAAAACATGCCCTCAATAAATCGAACATATCTTTATCCTGCCTCAGCCTACCTGTTACTCCGCTAACTATATGCATAACATGGGAATAACGCTCAATTACCATCAGGTCATCCACCTTAACAGAGCCTATTTCTGCCACCCTGCCCACGTCATTCCTGCCTAAGTCCACCAACATAAGATGCTCTGCACGCTCCTTGGGGTCCTTCAAAAGCTCTTTTTCCAGGGCCTGATCTTCTTCATAAGTGGCGCCCCTTGGCCTTGTGCCAGCAATAGGCCTTAGCTCAACCTTGTCTTCAGTAAGCCTTACCAATATTTCAGGCGATGAGCCTATGAGCGCCTCGTCACCCATGCGCAGATAGTAAAGATATGGGGATGGGTTGATCCTCCTAAGCACCCTGTATATCTCAAAGGGCGGCAGATGGCTCCTGCCTGCAAAGCGCTGTGAGAGCACCACCTGGATTATATCCCCTGCCCTGATATACTCCTTGGCCTTTTTCACCATCTCTTCAAAGCGCATCTGGTCAACTTGGGGCTCAAGAATGGTTTTGCCCGTTCCTGTGGCAGGCCTTGGATAATCAATGCCTCTTTTAAGTTTCTTTTTTACCTCTTCTATGGATGAAACAGCCTTGTTGTAAAGCTCCTCAAGCGTAGTTTTTTCATCTTTATGAGCACAATATATGATCTGAAGGCTTTGCTTGATATTGTCAAAGACCAGCAACAGGCTTGGAAACATGAAAAGCGAGTCATGGAAGCCGGCACTATCTTCAAGATATTCAGGCAGCCTCTCCATGAAGCGGACCATGTCATACCCCAGATACCCCACAGCCCCGCCATAAAACCTTGGGAGGCCTTCAATGCTTGCAGGGACAAAAGAGGACATCAACTCCTTCAGAGATTCAATAGGGTCGGTGACTTCTTTCTCAATCTTACCATCAGGCCCCTGCACCCAAAAAGTATTGCCCTTTGAGCCTGCAACCAAAAATGGATCAAAGCCCATGAAGCTGTATCGCCCCCACTTTTCTCCGCCTTCCAGGCTTTCAAATAAAAAGGAATATTTCCCTTCTCCCATCTTTTTATACAGGGAAAGCGGGGTGTCCATGTCCACCACCATTTCACCGCAGACTGGAATTATGTTGGCATGTTGAGCTGCCTTTTTAAATTCTTCAAAACTTGGCTTTATCATAAAAACGATCCTGAAAAATAGGTTTCCAAGACTTTACCCAGGTAATTTCATTACGCAACCGCCACGCCTCGGGTCTCCTCCACCCTCTCCTTCCGGTTCCACAGCATGCACGCCGCCAAAATATACATCAATATCATCCCATACATTGATTTCAAATTCCTCTTTCAAGGCATCAATGGATTTTTTGTCATATCCCGGCTCTATTTGAAGCCGTTTTCCATCCCAGTGGAGTCTGGGAGCCTTTACGCTCGTTTCAATATCCAGGCCGAAATCAAGGTAGTTAAGCAGCACCTGCACTATGGCAGTGCGTATGCGTTTGCTTCCGCCGCTTCCCAGCACAAGGCGCACTTTATTTCTGTGCAGCACC
>JAMOVF010000121.1 GCA_027061625.1 Deltaproteobacteria bacterium | reverse complement strand
CTGCACCTTACCTGCAGGGACCGCAACGTACTAGGCCTTCAGGCCCAGATAATGGCTGCACATTTTCTTGGAATAAACGCCATTCTAGCCATCACAGGAGACCCGGCCAGCGCCAGCGACCAGCCTGGGGTAAGCGGCGTGTTTGACCTGGACTCCATAGGCCTTGCACGCACGATAAACCGTTTTAACCACGGCACAAACTTGGCTGGACGCCCCTTGAATGGCAATACAGATATTTCCATTGGCGTGGCCTTTAGCTACAGGCCCTCAAACCCCACCATGCAGCTGAGAAAACTGGAAAAGAAAGCTGCTGCAGGGGCACATTTTGTAATGACCCAGCCTATGTTTGATCCAGGCCATATTGAAAAGACCATGGAATTAACGCAGAAGCTCGACCTCATGATTTTCCCTGGTATTTTTCCTTTGATTTCGGCCAGAAACGCAGAGTTCCTGCACAACGAAGTCCCGGGCATCTCAGTGCCTGCCCACATCCGCAAACGGTTGTGGAAATATGAACAGGTTGCAGACCAGCGCAAGGCAGCCATGGAAATTACCCAAAACTTGATTTCACAGATCAAAAAAATTGTCCACGGCATTTATATAATCAGCCCTTTGAACAAATGGGAAGTTGCCAAGACTTTGGTAGAATTTATAAGAAATAATTAAAACAATAAAAAGATATGAGGAGGAAATATGGAACGCACTCTTTCCATAATCAAACCAGATGGAGTTTCAAAAGGTCTCATCGGAGAAGTCATAGGCAGATTTGAAAAGGCAGGAATAAAGATTGTTGCTATGAAAATGCTCCACATGACCAAGGATGAGGCCAAGGGCTTCTATGCAGTCCACAAAGACAAGCCTTTTTTTGACAGCTTGACAGATTTCATGTCTTCTGGGCCCATTGTTGTAATGGTGCTTAAAGGCGAAAATGTAATAAAGAAAAACCGTGAGCTCATGGGTGCCACAAATTACAAGGAGGCTGCGCCAGGCACCATTAGGGCAGATTTTGCCTCAGATATTGAAAAAAACATAGTACATGGTTCAGATGCCCCTGAGACGGCCAAGACTGAAATCGCCTATTTTTTCAGTGAATTGGAGATATGTGACTAAGTTAAAAGAGCGAAACCTTATAACATTAGCCCAGGGGATGGCTGAAAAATTCAGCCTAGATCCTTCTGTCAAAATAGGAATCGGAGATGACTGTGCCCTTGTCTTGCCTAAAGCTGACAAGGGCTTAATCATTACTACTGACAGCATGGCAGAAGGAACTCATTTTGATCTATCCTATTTTACGCCTTTTGAACTTGGCGTTAAATCAGCCTCAGTAAATCTTAGCGATATAGCTGCAATGGGAGGAGTGCCCAAATGGGCGCTTCTTTGTCTATCTTTGCCTTTTTCCATATCTGAAGATTTTGTAAATGCGTTTTTAAAAGGGCTGATCAACAAACTGGCTTATGCAGGGGCAACACTTGTAGGCGGAGATACCATATCAAGCACAGGACCGTTGAATGTAACTGTTACAATTATAGGAGAAACAGATTTAGACAACTTTCTTTCACGGGATATGGCCAAGCCGGGAGAGCTTATCTTTTGCTCTGGCTATCTCGGCCAGGCAGCGCTCGGCCTAGAGTGGTTAAAAAAGCATGGCCGCACATATGGCAGTGGCTGCAAACATTCCTTAAAGAGGTTATTTTTGCGCCATTTGATGCCAGAACCTAGAATTGAGCTAGGCAAGGCATTAGCAAAGTCTGGGCTGGCGA
>JAMOVF010000120.1 GCA_027061625.1 Deltaproteobacteria bacterium | reverse complement strand
ACTCTATCCTTTTTAATCAACCTCTTTACCACATCCTTGGCGACTTTGGCCTTGCCGGATGTATCATAATAAATAAGTTCAAGTTTTTTTCCTAACACCCCGCCTTTCTGATTGATTTCATCAACATACATTTGCAGGGTTTTAAGTTCGGGATCACCGAGAAAAGAAGCAGGGCCTGTCAAAGCCAAGAAAGAACCAATTTTGATGGTGCCGGAAGCGTTTACCGGCATCGCTGTGATTACAATAGAAGCCAAAACAAAAAAGACGCCAAAAGTTATAGCTGACAAACCTCTTAAAGTGGCGCGGTACATAATTCATCCTCCTCTTATTTTTTGCAAATCCTAAGTAGATTGACTGATTGTGTCAAGATAATACCCCAAAAGAGCCTCTGGCCTTATCTAGCACTTTTCTGTATGATGCCCCCCAAAAATCAATATCTTTTTATTCAAAATGCTGACTATTAAGAATCTGCACACAAAATATGGGCCTATACCTGTACTGAAAAACATTTCGCTCCATGTCAAGCAGGGCGAAATAGTGGCCCTGATAGGCACCAATGGAGCTGGTAAAACCACCCTCTTGACCACGATTTCTGGCTTAATAAGGCCCGTGGAGGGAGAAATTACCTTTAATGATACCCCTATAACCAAAAAATCTCCGGCTGAAATAGTTGCTCTGGGATTAAGCCAAGTACCTGAAGGAAGACAGATTTTTTCTCCATTAACTGTAGAAGAAAACCTTGAGCTCGGGGCCTATCAACGAAGCTCCAGCAAAAATGGAAAAAAGGCTGTAGAGGAAGATCTTGGAGCCGTTTATGACCTATTCCCAAGGTTAAAAGAGCGCAGAAAACAGGTGGCTGGAACATTGAGCGGTGGAGAGCAACAAATGCTGGCCATTGGAAGGGCCTTCATGGCAAAGCCTAAAATGCTTCTGCTGGACGAACCTTCCCTAGGCCTGGCACCAAAGCTCGTGGATTCTATTATGAGCACAATTGTGGCCTTGAATAAGGAACAGGGCCTAACCATATTGATAGTGGAACAAAATGCCAAAAAGGCCTTATCAATTTCACATAGAGCATATGTGTTGGAAACTGGGAAAATCGTTCTCCAAGGCAGTTCAGAGGAACTAATAGAAGACAGTGAGATTAAAAGGGCCTATTTAGGCAAAGACTACTCAACCATTACCGAGCGGTAGGAGGGATCACCTAAAGTGCTTGAAAATAAAAATGTAGAATATTTGTCTCCGCAGGAATGGCAACAATGGCAGACAGAACTGCTGCAAAGCACATTGAACAATGTTTACCGCAGGGTGCCTTTTTATCAGCACGCCTTTAAAAAGGCGGCTGTAGAGCCTTCTAATATCCATTCCCTGGATGACCTCCAAAAAATCCCTTTCACCACCCGCAAAGATTTGTCTGAGAACTATCCATATGGCCTGTTTGCCAGGCCTCTTAGAGATATTGTACGCATTCACACCCTGCGCGGAAGCCTTCAAAAACCTGTGGTGATAGGCTGCACTGCACAAGATTTAAAACACAGACATGAACTTACAGCCCGGCTCTTCAAGGCATGCGGTGTAACCAGGGATGACATAGTGCAAATATGCCTTGATCAAGGCCTTTCAACCCTTGGCCAAGAACTCAAAGAAAGCGCTGAGGCAGTCGGAGCACTTGTTATTCCTCCAGACCCCGTTCCCTCCCCTGCTCAGGCAAGGGTTATGATGGACTTTAGAACTACGGTTCTCGTTACAACTCCCTCTTATGCAAAAAGGA
>JAMOVF010000119.1 GCA_027061625.1 Deltaproteobacteria bacterium | reverse complement strand
ATAATGGAGCTATTTTTAAGATAACAGAAATGATCATTACCAAGGCTGTTGAATACCACCAAGCTGAGGGGGAGAATTTGGGTATTTTTTGCTGTGTTGCTTCTGAGGGTAAACGCAAATAGCCCAGAACAGCTATAAGAATGCCGGTAACAATGCTAAAGGGCGCAATGGCCTTTACAAATTGCCAGGGGTGCAAATGGTAAAACCAATATATGAAGAGGTTTTGAGGATTTCCAAAGGGAGTCAGTGCAGACCCGGAATTTGCTGCGAGGGCCAAAAATATGACCAGCAGGCCTGGCTTGCGGCAATTTAATTTGAGAGCCAACGGCACTCCCACAAGAAGGGCTATGTCATTTGTGACAAACATGGAGAGGAAGAAAATCCCGGCGAGCAGGCGGACGGCCGGATGCTTTCCATTACTCAGCTTTGCTGCCAGTGCCTCAAAAAGCCCGCTTCTTTCGAGCCCATTGATGATCACAAAAAGCGTGAAAAGGATGAACAATACCTCAAAATCATGCCTGCTGTATAATGGAAGCCGCTTGAGGTGCAGAGATGTGAAAATGAGCCCTGCTGCGGCAGCAGTCAGGAGCCATTCTTTTAGAAGGAATCGAATGGCCTGTTCAGGCATTTTGTTGATGTATGCAGGGCTCATTTTTTCTGCATATCAGACCCTGATGATCTTGGTGGCCAACTGCATTGATGTGACTATGTCCAACATATTTGTGGTTTCACCCACGGCCTTTTGATCCATAAGACCATAAAATTCAAGGCATGTTCCGCATACTAGAATGGAGACCCCTTTGTCCTCAAGTTCTTTAAGAGTTTGAACATGGGGAGAGTCATTGATTGTGAGTTTTACACCGCTATTTAAAAACAGCAGCCTCCAAAGTTCAGGCCCCAATTCTTTTAAGGTTTTCAGAAAGTTCCCCATCAGGGCCTTGCCTAGCTCCTGGTCTCCGGTGCCGATTTGGTCTGATGGAATAAATACCAGGATCTTCTGCGGCCCTTCACCACAGGAAACAATGACTTCACAGGCTTCTGATCCTGTCTTGTCCTTTTCTCCAGGTGTTCCGGTTACGTGGATTGAGCCATCTGGCTCCTGGGTAACTTCAACGTTCATTCCTTGGCTTTTAAAGAAACGCGATACATTTATTTTTGCAGCTTCATTATCCACCACTATTTCTATGGATTCATCCGGATGCGCTTCCATCAGCTCCTTTGCAGTCAACACGGGTTGTGGGCAGGCAAGGCCCTTGCAGTCTTTTTTAACCATATTTTTGCTCCTTGCTCTTTAATCAAGTGGTTAGCAATTTGAACTTAGTAGGATAAAATAATAAAAATGAATATGAAAGATGTTTTGCTGCAAATTCCAGAAAGTCTGAAGGAAAGCTGGGCTCAAATAAAACAGCCTGGAATAGTGCATAACTCCAATGTGTGTCTTCTGGCCAATGAGTCCTTTGCCAATCTATTGGGGTATGTGCGTAAAGAAGAATTGGAAGGCCTGCAGATTGGAGAGTTCTTTTCGCCTTGGCCTGCCTGGGAAGTGAGGCTGGGGCGCAGGGAAGTGCTGGGCAGAAGGGCTGACGGATCAACTGTTGACCTTGAGCTTATGACTCTGCCCTTTTATTCCGGCGATGAGATGTTGTATCAGAGCCTTGTGCGCGATATTTCAGAGCTGCGATCTTGGGAAGACAAGCTGCTTCAAAGTGAGCGTTTGAGCGCAATGGGCCGTTTGGCAGGCGAAATTGCCCATGAAATCAATAATCCTTTGGGCGGTATATTGCTCTATGCAAATCTGCTCAAGGAGGATATGTCAGATAAGCGGGCAGCCATGTCCAACGTGGAAAAGATTGTCAAACTTGCCACGCGCTGCAGGATTATTGCAAAAGGCCTCTTGAACTTCGGCAAGTCATCTTCCCGCTCTTATGCCCCTGTGGATTTGAATCAGGTGGTTACAGAGATGTTCTCTCTTATAGAAGATCATAACTTGTTCAAGGAGATCAAGGTCAATATCGAGCTTGACAAAGATATTCCCCATTTGATGGGGGATAAAGGCCAGTTGGAGCAGGTAGTGCTCAACTTGATCATAAATGGTGCTGAGGCCATAAAGGGCCAGGGGCACTTATATATATCCACCAGGTATGATTCAGGGTCAAAATATGTTATTTTAGCCGTTCGTGATACAGGAATAGGTATTCCTGAGGAGATCAGGCACAGGATTTTTGAACCATTTTTTACCTCTAAAAAGCCCGGCAGGGGTACAGGCCTGGGCCTTTCAATTACTCATGGCATTGTTCAGCGTCACAGGGGAACTATTACTATAGAGAGCGAAGTGGGGTCTGGCACCCTCTTTGAGGTGCGGCTGCCTGTATTGGTATCAGGTTAATGAAATTGAAGGAACGTATTTTCATAATAGATGATGATCACGCCATAGTGGATGGGTGTAATCAGGTGCTTTCCAAGTTGGGCTATGATGTGGCTTATGCATATTCTGGTGCAGAGGCATTGGAGTCTTTAGAACGGTACGAATATGACCTTGTCTTGCTTGATCTCAAGCTGCCGGACATAAATGGCCTGGATCTGCTGCGTGAATTGAGAAAGAGGGATTCAATGGTGCCTGTGGTCATGATTACGGCTTATGGAACCATTCAAAATGCCGTAGAGGCCATGCGCCTTGGTGCAGATGACTTTTTGCCTAAGCCCTTTGAGCCGGATGAACTTCGCCTGGTGGTAAGGCGTTCTTTAAAGACAAGGCAACTGGCAAAAGAAAATATCTATCTCAAAGAAGAGCTCCGCAAAAAAGAAGGAGAGGTTGAGGTAATAGGCAGAAGCCGCGCCTTGGCATCGCTCCTTGAGCAGGTGGAAAGGGTGGCTCCCCTGGATACCACAGTGATGATCACTGGGGAAAGCGGTACAGGCAAAGGGCTCATTGCAAGAAAGATTCACCAGTTGAGCAAGCGCAGGAATTTCCCCTTTGTTTCCGTGGACTGTTCCACCCTTGTTCCATCCCTCTTTGAAAGCGAGCTCTTTGGCCATGTGAAAGGCGCCTTTACAGGTGCTTCTTCCCACAAGATGGGAAAGTTTGAAATGGCTGACGGCGGCACGCTTTTTCTTGATGAGATAGCAAATATCAACCTAGAGCTACAGGCAAAGCTCTTAAAGGCTGTGGAGGAAAAGGAGATCTCCAGGGTAGGCAGCCAAAGAATTACAAAGGTGGATGTACGAATAGTCGCTGCAACAAACAAAGACCTTCAAAAGGCCGTTTCCAAAGGGGAATTCCGTGAAGACCTCTATTTCAGGTTGAATGTTGTGGCGCTCACAACCCCGCCTCTGAGGGAACGCAAGGATGATATTCCGCTGCTTGTTGAACATTTTTTGAAGAGGTTTGCTGCCACCCACGGCAGAAAGGTATTAAAAATAGCGCCAGAGGTCCTAGACCAATTAAAGGAATATGACTGGCCTGGAAATGTAAGGGAGCTTGAAAATGCAGTGGAGCGCATGGCGATCTTTGCCCAAGATGAAATGATTACCTTGGAAGATCTTCCTTTGGCCAGGGTTCCGCAGGCAGGCCCGGCACCTCAATTGAGCTATTCAGGCAAGCTTCCCTTGGAGGAAGTTGAAAAGGCTCATATTATCGGAGTATTACGGGATACAAATGGCAACCGCACGGAAGCAGCCAGGATTTTGGGCATAGACCGCAAGACCCTTAGGCTGAAGCTGCAGAAATGGGGCGTAGATGAACTTTGATGTAATAATTGTAAATTACTGCTCCCATGACCCCTTGAATATCTGCTTGAGCTCTCTTTTTACTCATAATGCCGGGGAAATAGCCCAGGTATATGTGGTGGATAACAGTCCAGAGGGAGTCCCTCCAGCCATTAAGGCAGCCTATCCAGGCGTTATATTCAAGGAAAATTTTGCTAATGTGGGCTTTGCCAAGGCAGTAAACCAGGCCCTGGCACTCTCCCATGCCCCTTATATATGTCTTCTGAATCCCGATACAGAAGTAAAAGGCCCACTGCTGAGGCATTTTTATGATTTTTTTGAACGTGAAATATCTGCTGGCATAGCAGGGCCGCTCGTCCTTGATACAGATGGCTCCATCCAGGGATCGGCCCGTTCCTTTCCCAGCCTTGCCACAGCCTTTTTTGGCAGAACCACCATGCTTTCTCGCCTTCTGCCCAACAACCCCATAACATCAAAGGAGATCATATCTGGCCATAATATTACCGATCCCATAGAAGTGGATTGGGTTTCTGGGGCCTGTATGGGCGTAAGACGCCAGGCTATTGAAGAGGTTGGGTTAATGGATGAGCGTTTTTTTCTCTACTGGGAGGATTGTGACTGGTGCACAAGGTTCAAGCAATATGGCTGGGGAATATATTATCTGCCCCAGGCAGGGCCTGTGGTGCATCATGCTGGACTGGCAAGCAAACATGCCAAATGGCTGTCCAATTACCATTTTCACAGGAGTGCCTGGCTCTTATACAAAAAATATGATACAAGCCCTGGTAGGTTGCTTTCATTTGTAGCCCTTTTAGGTGCTGCTGCAAGGTGGTCACTCCTTTCATTAAGGCTTTTATGGAGATAGCCTATGTTTTCAAAAATCAGACGAATTGCCCTGCTCATTATTGTAATATGGTGTTTTACTGCAAGTGCTGCCTCTGCTGCCAAATGGACAATCATGATCTATATGGCTGGTGACAACAATTTGTCTGATTCCGTTGTTAACGACGTGTTGGAGATGATGAAAGTAGGCTCTAGTGACCAGGTCAACGTAGTGGTGCAGGCAGAGCTCAGCCCTGTATTCAGTTCAATAAAACACAACGGCCACACATACAGGTTCAAAGTGCTGAAAAACCGTTTGGATTGGTATGACCTTGGCAAAAACCTGGATATGGCCTCTCCATACACCCTGGCAGACTTTATAACCTGGGCCAGCCAAAACTATCCGGCAGAACGCTATGCAATCTTCCTTTGGGATCACGGCCTGGGCTGGATGGGAGGAAATGGAGATTCTGTGCGTTCTGGTTTGCGGGGACTTCTGGAAGACCGCACCAGCGGAACCTTTATGTCCATTGATGAATTGGAACAGGCCCTGTCACAAGCAGGTATTAGATTTGATTTGATTGAATTTGATGCATGTCTTATGGGTATGTTGGAGGTAGCTGCCCCTATTTATGAATACACAAGATATATAACCTTTTCAGAGGCCCCGGAACCTGGAGATGGAGATCCTTATGATAAGATTTTGGATGCCTTGGTAAGACAGCCCGCAATGGATGCCAGGAAACTGGCGCATGTTGTGGTAGATGAATATGTTGGCCATTACAGAAAGGCCAAAAATGGTTTGGTAAGCGTTACAAAATCTGCGGTTTTGTCCACTGCTGTTCCAGCTTTGGTAAGCGCAGTTGATGCCTTGGCACAGGCCTTTGATCGAGCCCTTGATGAACCTGATGCAGTAGAAAAGTTTCAGAGGATTCAGGATGAGGTGCAGACATTTTATGGCTTGACTGGCAGTACAGATCTTTATGATTTGTGCAGCAAGGCGGAAACGATCGGTTTGGAAGTGAAGGAAAAGGCGCGTTCAGTAGAGGCATGGTTTAATGACGACTATATCTTTGAGGCCCACTATACGCCGCCGGGTGCTCAGGGAGGCATTGTTTCTGCTGGCTCGGTTTCAAATGCTCACGGAATTGCCATATTTTTCCCTGGATATCAAGATGTAACCCACAACGTCATGCTGGAGTATCAGCAAGCCTGTCTATCAGCAGGCCTGGTTGACTGGGCAGACTTTGTTGAAAAATTACATGAAAAGATCAAGGAGGACCGCAGGGTTACTGCGCCTGGCAATTTTATTATAGCAGCCTATTGGACCACTCCTGAGGGTTTAAAAAGCGATGCAGACCTTGATCTCTATATAGTTGAACCAGATGCAGCTTATGCGCCTTGGATGGGGCAGACGACACCCAACGGCTTTTTTTCCGCAGATTCCCTGGACAGCGGAGATAATTTTGAGGTCTATACAGCACGTGAAAGGGTGGAAAAGGGGCTATATCTCCCGGTCATAAATCTTTATGACATTGATCCCTGGGAGAGCGTATTGGCCTATTGTTTTTATGTTCCAGATTCCAATTTAGATAACATAATCACCTGGGGGCCTCACACCATGGATTTCCTTTTTCCCGCTCCTGATCCAGAAGAGTGGGATGATGTAGTAATATATTTGCTCAGCATGAATTTTTATTCAGATTGGTGGATTCCCGGAGAAGTAGAGAGGTTGTTTTCCAGGGCCCCCCTTGAAGCAACGGTATCTTTTTGGCATCAAGTTCGGGATCAATACTTTAAAAAGCATAGGGGAGGCCGTTAATATGGAATGGAAAAAACAGGTTGGTATCTTTTCTTTGTCTATTGTGATCTCTTTACTGCCCTGCGTCTTTGCATGCAGCAATGCAGGCCCAGCTTCCCAAAATTCTACTGTAACCTCTCCATCTTTAGTGACTATTAAAGATATATTTGATGGAAAGGCCGATAATAAAAGGGTGAAAATTGTTGGGCAGTATTTGGGGTGGGCCCCCTGTGATGTAAAGAAAAATCAAACGGTTATGCTCACCAGAAGCGACTGGGTGCTTTCTGATGGCCACAGGTGCATTTTTGTAACAGGAGGCATTCCCAAATTAATGAACCCAGTCCAAAACAGCGGAAAGAAACTTTGTATTATCGCAGATGTACATAAAGTGGAGGGCAGATATATACTCTTTTTCAGGCATGAGTGTGTAATACCCGCCCCAAAAGAATAGTTTCTAATCTACCGGCAGATAAATAATCTGACCCGGGCAAACAAAGTTTGGATCACTTATTTGGGGGTTTGCCTCAAGCAGCTTCTCCGGAGGGATGTTGAACTTTTTGGCAATTACATACAGATATTCGCCTTCCTGAACTCTGTATTCTGTGTATCTTTTGGGGTGACTCCCTATAGATTGATCAGGCTGTGGCTTGGAAGCCTCAACCGTTAAAGGCGGGGTTTTTTCCACTTTCTCTGCCTGTGTATGGATTTTTTGTTGTATTTGGGCCTTGACCTTATCTTTAATGGTTTTTGAAGTTTCAGCAGCTATGGTTTTGATATCTCTTTTTTCAGCTTTTTCATCTTGGACTTGGACATTATCATTATCTTGAATTTCATTGTCTGGCTTTTCTTCATCTAAGGTTGTGGGTTCAGC
>JAMOVF010000118.1 GCA_027061625.1 Deltaproteobacteria bacterium | reverse complement strand
TATTGGTATTGGCTGCCACAATCACATTTCATCTGAACACCTTATGCACAATCTCAATGATTTTATGAAATCGCACAACCTACACAGGGCCTCCATTAGCTGTTTTGCCTCTATTGACCGTAGAAGAGATACACCGGCCCTTTATGAAGCGGCAAAAGAACTGAACATCCCTTTAAAATTTTTTAGTAGTGAAGAATTAGGGACTCTTCGGGTTAAGACTCCATCCAATATAGTTGAAAATGCTTTAGGTATAAAAGGCGTAGCAGAACCATCAGCGCTTTTAGCTGCTGGTGAAAAGGCAGATCTTCTTGTAGCTAAACAGAAATACAACAATATGACCATAGCAGCCGCAAAAAGCCATTTGGTCTTAGGCAGTTCTGTATAAAAAGAAAAAACCCCGCTGAGTACAGCGGGGCCTCTCTCCTCCATATTGGATCAGTTAAGGTCGTTTACTACCACCAGCTTACAGTCTGATCCGCATCAAAGATCATTTGAACCAGGATATCGTAATTGGGATCTCCATCATAAAGTTTGAATTCTTTTGCATCACGATCCCTGCTGAGGATTTCAACGAGCTTTTTCACATCGTCATTGGGTTCAGAACGGTATACATGCAAAATTTTCATGCTTTTTTCTTCGCTCATTTGTTTGTCCTCCTTATCTACTCAGCACACGCTGGAGGCGGAGTCTTGGACTGTTTGGGCAGGCCATAGGGAATTATTACATCTGCCTCTCTGAGTCTTTCACCAAGCTCCTCTAAAGTTATAGGGGTCAACTCAACACCTTCAGGAGCATCTGCGCCCATGGTGAAAACATCCCCTTCCATATCCTTGATCCAATCAATATTTTCTTTTTCATATTCAGAAAATTTTGGAAATTCTCCATTCATTATAACTGCATATGAAAAATGATTTTCTACTGACAAACCAAGGGTTGAGCGTATTCCATCACCAGAATACATACGATTAGGCAGCAAAAAATAGATTTTTTTAGATTCCATTATTTATTCCTCCTAAGTCCTTTCAAGATTACAGGACCAGATACTTGCCACACTCATCAAGAACGGCACCATGATAGGCCTGGGTCCTCATTTGGCGTGGAACAAGGCCTTTGGGAATATCTTTTTCAACATCATATCCCTCACAAGTGTAACTATCTGCACAAATAGCCACATCCTCAATGTCACACATATTACAAAGCTTTACAAAATCTGGATGTTTTGTCAGATGCACAGACTTGAAGGTAAAGAATACCATCACTTTTTTGCCGGCACGAGTTGCAGCAGCGGCTACACCGACTACATGGCGCATATGTTGCGGGGAGGTAACAAAAATCCCCAATTTGTTCGGATCAGCAGCCATAGTTATCTTCCTCCTTTATTTCTTTCTCACGTAAAAACAGATATAACCATCAGCTTCTTTTTCACCAAGGTATTCATGGCCGGCTCTGGCACACCATCCTGGAATGTCATTACGTGAGCCTGGATCAGTGCCTAGGATCTCAAGAATCTCTCCAGAGTTGATTTTTTCAATCTCTTTCTTGGTACGCAGCAAAGGCATTGGACAGCTCAAGCCCTTGGCATCCAATGTACGGGCTACTTCCAATCCGTCAGGGGCAATCTTTACATCACTCATAATTTCCTCCTTTTAAAATTTCGATCTTATCAAAAGGCCTCCTATAAAATCTGCCTTTTTGACCTTTTTATATCTCAAGAACCAGCTTATTGCTCTCTTCGTTCCAATCAATGATTATATACCATATCAACATAGCCACTATGACTAAAAAGATGGACCCGCCATAACCGATATAGTCTGGCAGGAAGACGGGTTTACCAAGTTTTTCCATCCAATCATTTTCTTCAAACCAATAACGAAACAGGGAGTTGCTCAAAGCAAAGGTTATAATAACCACCCAAAGTTTCACCTGGCCTTCTGCTACGCGCCAGAGAGAACCACTGCCGCATCCGCCAGCCACTACCATAGCAGCACCAAAGATGATACCGCCTACCAGGGAACCCCACCAAAAAGCTGGCACTACATAGAGCTCTTCTGCCCTGAGTTCCATGAATTTCATGATGGCGATACCAAAGGTACCTAAAATTACACTTATCGCCACAGCCTTACCCATTGCTGCCTCTCCAGTCATGAAAGGCTCTCTAAAACCATTTACCATACACAGCCTGCTTCTGTGGAATACGAAGCCAATGCCAGCACCAATTAGCAAATAGCCAGGCATGAGCTCGGCATCATCCACATCTGATCCTGCATATGCATATGCAGCATAAATAAGGCCTGCAAAGGCTATAAAACCTAAAATTGGAGGAAGTTTGCTCAAAAAGGTTGGGCCAGCAGGGCCTGGCATAAAGTGTTCCATCTCCCAGTAGATATATTTTAGGCCTATTACTACACCAATGATTAAGCCAATCATCATGGTAAAGCCATTGGCAGATAGGTTTTGAATCGCACTATAGAAACCGCCCACATTACATCCATAAGCCAAAGTAGCACCAAACCCCATAAGGATTCCTGCAATGGCACCCTTGTAGATTTCCAGCATTGGAGGAACTCGGAAAGCGAACTCCCTTGCTATCACTGCTGATATCCAGGCACCTGCAAGAAGACCTAGATCCATTACCGATGACGAGTAGTAAAGTGGGTGTGCAGGAGGTTCATCAAGATCAAAAAGACCTATGGAATAGAAGAGCCAGTCAGCCCAATTTCTTATGCCGCCTACGATGCCCCAAGGCCTCTGCCAAGCAAACATAAAAATGGCCAACAATGCCAATAATATCCCCCCGGTCATGGGTGACCAAGTTTTTTTAAAGAAATCTGAATAGACCTCCTTTATTTTTCCTGCAAAAGAACTCATTGCTTCCCTCCGCTTAAAAAGTTAAACTCTCTCTCCGACTTCAACTGTATTATCACCAGCAAATGGCAACAAAAACAGGAATAAAAACAAAAATTTGTTCGTCTGTACCAAAATTCACGCACTCTGTCAAGGGAAATAGTGAATTGCCGTTCATTATTATGGTCGGCTAATTGTCTGAAATAAAATCACTTTTTCGGAGGAGATATATGAAACAGGCTCCCTATAGCCTCTTAATTTCTGCTGTATGTCTTTGGGCAATATTGTCTTTCACATCCAATACTTTTGGTGAGGAAATTATGCCAGATCTCTACAAAACAACCTTTACAAACGGTCTTGCTACAGTGGTAAAGCGCAGCAAAAGAGCACCTGTGGCTGCAGTTCAAGTATGGGTAAAGGCTGGAAGCGCCTATGAAACAGACAAAGAAGCTGGAATCACCCACTTGATTGAACACATGATATTCAAAGGAACCAAAAAACGGGGCCCGGGGCAGATAGCCCGGGAGATCGAATCCATAGGAGGCACTATAAACGCCTACACTTCTATGGATTATACGGTGTATCACTGCGTAGTGCCAAAAGACTATGTTGATACGGCAATGGATATTCTATCTGATGCAATCTTCAACTCCATCTTTGATCCCACAGAACTTGAAAAGGAAAAAAAAGTGGTACTGGAAGAGATGAGGATGAGAGATGATCAGCCTGGCACCAGACTCTATAAGCTGCTCATGAAAACATCTTATAAAGTTCACCCATACAGACGACCTATTATAGGCTTTAAAGATACTGTGAGCTCTTTTACCAGAGAAGATATATTAAGGTATATGGCCAGGCGTTACCACCCTGCCTTTATGTCTCTTATAGTTGTTGGGGATATTGACCCCAAGGCAGTTTTTGAAAAGGCCAATACATTCTTCGGCATACAAAAGGGTAAAAGGCCTCAGGACTTCATCTTTCCCAAAGAACCTAAACAGGATTTTCCCCGCACAGCCAGTGACCACATGGAAATACAAGAAGGTTATTTGGCATTGACCTTTTCTGGTATTCCCAATTGGGAATCCGCAGATGTTCCTGCCCTAGATGTGCTGGCAAGCATTTTGGGCCAAGGCAACAGTTCCAGGCTGAATATTTCACTCAGGGAAAGGCTTCAGCTGGTACACTCTATAAGCGCCTCTGCCTTTACCCCAAAAGGGCCTGGGCTTTTTGAAGTAACAGCCACTTTAGACACTTCCAACATATCTGACACCGTACAAAATATTTTGAAAGAAGTATATAAACTTGCCCATTCTCCAGTGTCTCAAGAAGAACTTGATAAGGCCAAAACCTTGGTGGAAACAGAATTTGTTTACAGCCAGGAACAGATGGAAGGCATGGCCAGAAAACTGGGACTTTTTCAGACACTATCCGGGGATCCACTTCAAGAAAAGATATACTTACAGCGCATACGGCAGGTTACGCCAATAGACATACAGGAGGCTGCCAAAAAATATTTTGGAACAAAAAACATCAATGTAGTGATGGTATTGCCAAAAGATGCAACCGTGGAGCTTTCTCCGGAAAAGGTGGCTTCCTGGGCAGAAGCAGCCTATGCACAGCCTGTAGAAGATGAACCTGCTGCAACTGAACCAATTATATCACCAACAACCAGGGTCCTGCTCTCCAATGGCCTTACAGTTCTGGTAAAGGAAAATTCTGATGTTCCAACCGTAGCTATGAAGCTGGTATTTCCAGGAGGCCTGAGATATGAGAACAAGGAAAACAATGGTCTTTTCAATTTCCTTGCCCGGGCATGGACAAAAGGCACCCAAAAATATGACGCCCAGCAATTGTCTGAAATTGTGGAATCAATGGGTGGCATCTTGTCTGGATTTTCAGGACGCAACACCTTTGGCCTGAGCGCATCGTTTTTGAGCAAAAATCTAGCAGACAGCCTGGAACTTTTTGCTGAAGTGTTGCTACATCCTACCTTTCCTGGAGATGAAGTCGAAAAGCTCAAACCTTTGATAATCGCGCAGATCAAACAGCAGGAGGATTCGCCTGTAACCTTGGCAATAAAAGAATTTAGGCGCCTTCTTTTCAGCCCTCATCCATATGGCATGAGCTTATTAGGCACTCCAGAGACAGTTAAAAAAATCTCGCCTGAAATGCTCAAAAAGAGCTATGCAAAATATGTGGTTCCTGATGGTGCTGTACTTTCCATAGTTGGGGATGTGAAAGTGCAAGATATTGTATCTGACTTGGAAAGACTGCTTGGTGCCTGGATAGTTGAAGAAGAAGTAATACCCAACTCCCCTCCCCCGCCTGAGCCTTTCACCAGTCCGAGATTTCTAAATATTAAAAAGGATATAAGGCAGGTTCACATTGTTTTAGGCTTTCCAGGAACAACTATCACAAGCCCTGAACGCTATTCTGCAGAGGTTCTCAATGCTATTTTGGCAGGACAGGGCGGCAGATTGTTTACTGAACTAAGGGACAAAGAAAGCCTGGCTTATTCCCTTACATCATTTCTGGGCCTTGGCCTCGACTATGGTTCCTTTGCCTTTTATATCGGCTGTGCCCCTGAAAAGAGGGATAAGGCTATAAAGGCCCTATGGCGGGAGATTTACAAGGTCTCCAATGTGACAGTAGACGAACAGGAACTTGAACGGGCCAAACGCTGGATAATAGGCAATCATGAAATAGGCCTCCAGACCAATGGGGCTCAGGCCCTTGACATGGCTCTCAACGAACTCTATGGCCTTGGCTACAACTTTGACAGCCGCTATGTGCAGGAAATAAACAAAGTGAGTGCTGAAGCAGTTAGAAAGACGGCCCAGCGCATTTTCAAACCTGAACATTATGTATTGGTGAAAGTAGGGCCACTATAATGAAACATATCAGTATTATCACAAAACAGCGGGCAGCCCTGCCCAAAAAAATCGCTTCTGCACTTTCTAAGACCTTATCAGCCAAAGGAATTGTGGTGACTCAAGAGGCGGTTGATACCGACAGTGACGCAATAATAGTGCTTGGTGGAGATGGCACCCTGCTCCATGTGGCAGGAAAGGCACATAAACTTGACATACCCCTTTTGGGCATCAATCTGGGTGGTCTTGGTTTTTTAACAGAGGTCACCTTGGACGAGATGGACAGTGCTGTAGATTCATTGTTAAGCAGAAATTTCACCTTGGATAAGCGCATGATGATTCAAGTTGCTGTCCATAGAAATGGAGAAAAAGTTGACGAACTCCTTGGGCTCAATGAAGCTGTTTTAACCAAAGGCCCCTTTGGCAGGATAATCACCCTGCCCACATGGGCAGATTCAAAATTTGTGAATGCTTACAGGGGAGATGGCCTCATCATATCCACTCCTACAGGTTCCACTGCGTACAATATGTCTGCGGGGGGGCCAATACTGCACCCTAATTTGGAAGCGTTGGTGCTAACTCCTATTTGCCCATTCGCCCTTGGCAGCAGGCCTTTAATCCTGCATGGTGATTCATCTGTAATGCTTGAAATCCATCCAGTAAAAGGGGAAGAAATTTCTTTAATTGTAGATGGTCAGGTGTTCAGGGTGCTTGAAGAAGGGGATAAAATTGAGATCAAAAAGGCCCCTGGACATCTGAAGCTCATAAAATCCCCCACCAGGGATTATTTCACCATTCTCCGGGAAAAACTTGGATGGGCAAATGATCCCATCCCCAAAATTCACAACAGGCCATGATCCAAAAAGCTGTAAAGGCCCTTTGATGAAAAAATGATGTGATCAAGGAGCTTGATCCCCAGAATCTCACCTGCCTGTTTGAGTTTCTGGGTAACAGCAATATCTTCTTTGCTAGGTTCCAGCATGCCTGAAGGATGGTTATGTGCAACAATTATTGAAGAGGCCCTGTCTGTTATTGGATCAGCATAAACCTCCCTGGGATGCACTTGAGTAGTGTTTACCAGGCCTATGGAAACCACCCTCGTTGTGATTACTTCATTTGCCCCATTTAATGATATGGTTATAAAATGTTCCTGTTTTCTGTCTGAATAGTGGAGAAGCAAGGGCTCCACGTCGGTGGCCTTTGAAATCTTGAGGCCTTCCGGACGGATGCGCCGCCTGAAAAATTCCATGGCAGCAGTCACTAAAGTGGCCTTGGCTGTTCCAACGCCATCAATAGAGATCAAATCATCCAAAGTAAGCTGGTTTTTTGCTCCATCCATCTTGGCCACTATACGTGCAGCAACTTTGAATACATCATTCCCCTTTGTGCCGCTCCCAATCAATATTGCCATAAGCTCCTGGTCTGAAAGCGCGCCGGGGCCAAGCCTGGCTAATTTTTCCCTTGGCCTGTCTTCCTTTGGAATCTTTGCAATTTTTGACTTCATGGACTAATAAGAGATGTCGTTTTTTTATTGGTATCGGATTTCAAATAGT
>JAMOVF010000117.1 GCA_027061625.1 Deltaproteobacteria bacterium | reverse complement strand
CTTGAACTTTCGAGAATGCTCAGGGAACCCGATGTACCAGTTCGAAAAGTGGCGGACATGGTGAGCACAGATCCAGTCCTCAGCGCAAGGATTCTGCGTGTTGCAAATTCTGCAGCAGTGGGTCGGGGAAACGTCCGGTCTATTCAAAAAGCTATCATTTTTTTAGGATTTAACCAGATATGGATGCTAGTCAACCAGATGGTTATTGCAAAATCTCTACAGCCAATTGGCAAAATAAGTAAAGAAAATATAAAGGCCTTGTGGCTTCATGCTGCGCTTACGTCTGCCTGTGCCAAACACCTTCTTTTGGCCCAGGGCCTCTGGAATGCAGAAAGAGCTGCTACCACAATGACTTCTGCACTGCTGCATGATGTTGGCAAATTCCTTATTGGTGTTGTAACAAAAGAACAGAACAATGAAAGTGAAAAGGAAAGTGAAACACCCATCTCTCCTTTGGAACTCGAAATCCAAAAGCTTGGCACAGATCACTGCCGTATTGCTTATCTCTTGACTACCTATTGGGATTTGCCAGAAGAAATTTGTACAGCAGTAGCCTATCATCACCATAGCGCCTTTGCCAATTGGGAGGATATTCCATCTCATGTACAACAGGATGTTGCATTTATAGCAGTAAGTGATTACCTGGCAAACCGAGCCTTTCCACATAAAGCCGGGGCCCTTTATAAACTTTCTGAGCCCTTTTTAAAAGAAACTGGGTTTGATTTGCCCTTGGATTCACTCTTAGATAACTCTTTGAAAAGAGAACTTAAAATTACAGCCAAATTGATTTCTGAAGCCCATTGCTAAACTAAACTTATTAACCGTTTGCATTTTAATTCATTTGGCTATTTTTCCTTACTTGTCAACCAGTTGACACCCCCTATCTTGATAATTAATGTCTCTTAGCATTCCCCAGTTTCTAATTGAGCAAAAATAATTATGGAATATAAAAACAAAGACATAACTTTGTCTGACCGTTATAAAGAAGTACTACGTGCAGTTATAGGTACTTATGTGGATACGGCAGAACCAGTAGGCTCCAGGATCATTGCTAAAAAATCTGGCCTGGGCCTTAGTCCTGCAACCATTCGGAACGTAATGGCTGATCTGGAAGAAATGGGTTTTCTTATGCAGCCACACATTTCTGCTGGACGAGTGCCTACTGAGTCTGGCTTACGATATTTTGTTGACTGTATGCTGGAGAAAGAGCCTTTATCTTGGGGTGATCAAGTGGCAATTGAGGAGACAATAAAATCTGAAGAGGCTGATCTTGTAGCCCTTCTTAAAAAGGCCGTGGAGCTTCTAGCGACATTTTCAGGCCATGCAGCCCTTATTACAACACCTGCTCCTTCTAAGGCCAATTTACACCATATCGATTTTGTTTTGATAAAACCTGGTTTGGTGCTGATGGTGGCCGTTATAGGTTCAGGACTTATGCACCAGCGGCTCGTAAATGTAAGCCCTGACCTTAACCAGGAGTTCATGGACAACATGGCTGCCTATTTCAATGAAAAACTTAGAGAAGTTGGGTTTAAGCAAGCCAAAGAAATTGTAACTAACGAACTGGAAAAAGACAAAAAGATCTTAGAGCAATTTTTAACTAATTTAGTCGATGATAATACTTCGGAAACAATCTCTACAGAATTGATAGTTGGAGGAGAGCTCAACCTGCTTGATTATCCTGAGTTTGCTTCTATATCCAGGGCCAGAGCTGTACTTCAAAAACTAAAAGAAAAACATGTTCTTTTAACACTGCTGGACCAGTGTATACAGGAAGATGGAACAAAGGTGATAATTGGTTCCGAAGGCCTTGGTCATGAAGTGAAATGCGGTCTCGTAATTGCACCATATAAAGCAGGAGAGGAAACCCTTGGAAGCCTTGGTGTGATGGGACCAATGAGAATGAATTATGCCAGGGCATTGGCACTAGTGGAATACACTTCAGAAGTGCTAAGTGAATGGGTTAAGGAGATGGAAATATGAGTGACAAAGAAAAAGAAACAAAAAAAGAAGAAGATCAGGCTCAACCTAAGACCAATGAAAATCAAGCTGATAATAAGATGGAAGACCTGAAAAAACAATTAGAAGAGAAAGAAAAAGAATTAGCTGAATGCAAAGAAAAGATGCTTCGCTTGGCTGCTGAATTAGATAATTTTAAAAAACGCATTGACCGGGAAAAAGCAGAGTATATGAAGTATGCCCTTGAATCCTTTGCAAAAGAACTTCTGCCTTTCCTGGACAATTTAGAAAGAGCTGTACAATCTGCTAAAGAAACCAAAGATATAGATGCCTTGATAGAAGGATTAGATCTTACCCTATCAGGCTATCTTAAGACTTTGGAAAGGTTTGGTCTTAAGACCTTTGCAGCAGAAGGCCAACGGTTTGACCCTAATTATCATGAAGCACTGACAGTAGAAGAAGATCATTCAGTTGATGACAATACTGTGATAAAGGAATTGCTTAGAGGTTACACACTCCATGAACGTGTTTTAAGGCCGGCGCTTGTTGTTGTTTCAAAAAAACCTGGACAAAGTGACGGTCAAGGGAGTGGACAAAACGAATCTAATGCTTAATTTAGCATAAAAAATAAAGATTATTTGTAACTGTTACCAGTTGGAACAGAAATTAATCTAAAATTCCAAGTGGATTAATTAGGTAAAGACGTAAGTTCCCTAAAACTTAAAGGAGGATTTAAGATATGAGCAGCAAAGTGATTGGTGTAGACTTGGGAACCACAAATTCTTGTGTGGCCGTTACAGAAGGCGGAGAGCCCAAGGTCTTGACAAATGCTGAAGGCGGGAGGACCACTCCGTCAGTTGTGGCCTTTACAGATAAAGGTGAAATCCTGGTTGGTATGCCGGCCAAAAGGCAGGCAGTGACCAATCCAGAAAACACCATTTTTGCGGTAAAAAGGCTCATTGGCCGTAAGTATAATGATCCAGAAGTGCAGCGCACCAAAGAAAGAGTGCCCTATAAAATCGTTGAAGGGCCTAATGGCGACGCATATGTAGAAGTTAAAGGCAAAAAATATAGCCCAGCAGAAATCTCTGCTATGATCCTCAAAAAACTCAAAGAAACTGCTGAGGATTATTATGGGGAGAAGGTTACTGAATCTGTTATAACAGTACCGGCATATTTCAATGACAGCCAACGTCAGGCCACAAAAGATGCAGGACGTATTGCAGGCCTAGAAGTGCTGCGTATCATAAATGAGCCCACAGCAGCTGCCTTGGCTTATGGTTTAGACAAAAAGGGAGAAGAAAAGATCGCCGTATTTGACTTAGGCGGCGGTACCTTCGATATCTCTATACTGGAGATTGGAGAAGGCGTCTTTGAAGTCAAGGCCACCAATGGAGACACCTTCTTAGGCGGTGAAGATTTTGACCTGCGCATAGTTGACTGGCTGGTAGAAGAATTCAAGAAAGAAACTGGAATTGATCTAAAACAGGACCGCATGGCCCTTCAGCGTCTTAAAGAGGCGGCTGAAAAGGCTAAGTGTGAGCTTTCCACAACCATGGAAACAGAAATCAATCTGCCATTCATTACTGCAGATGCATCAGGTCCAAAACACTTGGTAATCAAGCTCACCAGAGCAAAGCTTGAAGCCCTTGTGGAAGACTTAATTGAGCGCGTTGTGGAGCCTTGTGAAACAGCACTTAAAGACGCCGGTTTGACCAAAGCTGATATTGATGAGGTCATCCTTGTTGGTGGTATGACCAGAATGCCCAAAGTGCAGGAAAAGGTCAAAGAGATCTTTGGCAAAGAGCCTCACAAGGGTGTTAACCCAGACGAAGTTGTGGCTCTTGGAGCAGCCATACAAGGGGCTGTACTCAAGGGTGATGTGAAAGACGTTCTCTTGCTGGACGTTACACCTCTTTCCTTGGGTATTGAGACTATGGGCGGTGTAATGACAAAGCTCATTGAGAAGAACACCACCATACCAACTAAGAAGAGTCAGATTTTTACTACTGCGGCAGATAATCAAAATGCTGTTACCATTCACGTTCTTCAAGGCGAGCGTGAAATGGCAGCAGATAATAAATCTATTGGCCGTTTTGAGCTTGTGGGAATCCCACCAGCACCTAGAGGTGTGCCGCAGATTGAGGTAACCTTTGATATTGATGCCAATGGTATTCTCAATGTGTCTGCCAAAGATCTGGCAACTGGCAAGGAACAGTCCATCAGGATTCAGGCATCCAGCGGCCTCACTGAGGAAGAGATCCAGAGAATGATGAAGGAAGCTGAGCTCCATGCTGAAGAGGACCGCAAACGCAAAGAGCTGGTGGAAGCCCGTAATCAGGCAGACAACTTGATTTACTCTACCGAGAAGAACCTACAAGATCTTGGAGACAAGGTGGATGAAGCTGTCAAAAAAGAGATTAATGAGAAGATAGAAGCCCTTAAGGAAGCAATGAAGGGTGACGATGCCCAGGCCATCAAGTCGGCTACAGACCAGCTCATGCAGGCAGCCCACAAGTTGGCCGAACTCCTCTATAAGGAGTCTGCTGGAGGAGCAGCTGGAGGAGCTGGAACCCAAGACACAGGCGGAGCAACTGGTGGTAGCCAATCTGGCGGCGGATCTCAAGGTGGAGACGGCGATGACGACGTAGTTGATGCCGACTTTGAAGAAGTAAAATAAAATCCAGCTGACAAGCTAAAACTGAAATGGTAAAAGGCGGTGGATCAAGTATTCACTGCCTTTTTATTTTTATTAAAAATGGGAAACGAAATCAAAAGTATACTGGTAACTGGCGGCTGCGGCTTTATAGGCTCAAATTTCATCCATCTCTGCCTAAGGGAAAGGGATTATGAGATCATCAACCTTGATGCCCTCACATATGCAGGCAACCTTGAGAACCTAAAAGATTACGAATCTGACTCCAGATATAAGTTTGTTAAGGGCCAGATAGAAGATCCGGAACTGATCAAAGACCTAATGCAAGAAGTTGACGCAGTAGTTCATTTTGCAGCTGAATCCCATGTTGACCGCTCTATAGAAGACCAGAAACCCTTTGTAATAACCAATGTATTGGGCACTCAGGTTCTTTTGAGCGGAGCTTTAAATTCGCCGCGACTCAAACGCTTTGTCCACGTCTCCACAGATGAGGTGTATGGGAGCCTAAGACCTGACGATAGGCCTTTTAAGGAAGACGACCATCTACACCCAAACAGCCCCTATTCGGCCTCCAAAGCCTCATCAGATCTTTTCTGCAGGGCTTCCTTCAAGACATATGGACTACCTGTTGTGATCACACGCTGTTCAAACAATTACGGCCCATATCAATTTCCAGAAAAATTGATTCCTCTAATGTGCATCAATGCAATGGCAGACAAACCATTGCCTATATATGGAGATGGATCAAATGTAAGAGATTGGATTTATGTTGAAGACCACTGCAAGGGAGTACTAGCCGCTTTAGAGCAAGGTGTCCCAGGCGAAATTTATAACTTCGGCGGTGAGTGCGAGCTATCCAATTTGGAAGTGGTAAAGACCATCCTCAAGATTCTAAAAAAACCGGAAGACCTGATCACTTTTGTAGCAGACCGACCAGGCCATGATTTCCGTTATGCTATGGATATAACTAAGGCCCAAAAAGAACTGGGGTGGAAACCTGAATGGACCTTTTCAAGGGGCATAGAAATGACTATCAAATGGTATCAGGAAAACAGAGGGTGGTGGGAAAAAATTCTAAGCGGCGACTACCGGGATTATTACCATAGGAGATATGGCTCATTATAATTCTTCAAAAAGATTGAGGGTGCTAGTAACAGGTGCAAAGGGCATGCTGGGAAGCGATGTGGCTGAAGTCTTTGGCAGTGCAGGCCATGAAGTAAAGGCATGCAGCCGCAAAGCACTGGATATTACCCGCAAAAAAAACTGCATCCAAACTACTGAAGAATTTCAACCAAATATAATAATAAATTGCGCTGCCTATACCAAAGTTGATGACTGCGAAAATAATCAAGAAACAGCCTTTTCTATAAACGAAAAAGGCGCTGGAAATATAGCAGAAGCAGCTGAAAAGTGCGGTGCCTATCTTATACACATCAGCACAGATTATGTATTTGACGGCACATCTTCCAGGCCTTACCAGGAAAACGACCCCACAAACCCTATAAATATATACGGCCTTTCAAAATTGAAAGGTGAGGAAGCTGTAAAAAGCGCTTGCACACGCTATTCCATTGTAAGGACATCGTGGCTTTTTGGTATAAACGGGCCAAACTTTATCAAGACCATACTCAAACTCGCTCTGGAGAAGAATGAGCTTATGGTTGTAAATGATCAACAAGGGTGTCCAACATTCACAAAAGATCTAGCCAAAACTCTGCTCATCTTTGCCCAACAACAGCCCACCGGCCTTTTTCACTGCACAAACAGCAAATCGTGCACCTGGTATGAGCTTGCCCAAAAGGCCCTTTACTTCTCAGGGAAAAATCCTGACATGGTAAAACCGGTGCCCACATCTGCCTTCCCACGGCCTGCAAAACGCCCTGCCTATTCTGTATTAGATAATTCCAAATTTGTAGAAATGGCAGGTTTCAAATTGAGGCCATGGGAAGAATCTGTAAGGGATTTTTGCTCTTTTTATTCTAACTCAAAAGTCCTAACTAAGAAAACTGCCATTTGAGCCCTTGTCACCGGGTCCTCTGGGCAAAAATTTCCATTTCCACAACCAGAGGTTATACCTTCCGCATATAGCTGCTCAATCCAGTCAGCTGCCCAGTAATCTGTAGGCACATCGTCAAACATGCCTGTGGAAGCAGGAGGGGTATAGTCAGCACCATGCTTAGCACGAAGCAGGAATACAGACATTTGAGCACGTGTCACTGGATCTTCAGGACAATACTTATCATGGCCACAACCTGCAGTTATCCGATCCGCATACAATTTTTCTATCCAAGCAGCAGCCCAGTAGTTTTGATCAACATCTACAAATTCATTACCTGACGCACTGGGAGGAGTATAATCAGCTCCATTTATGCCACGTTCTAAGAATACAGACATTTGGGCACGCGTCACTGAATTTTCAGGGCAGAAATTGCCATTACCGCAACCTGCAGTTATGCCAGAAGCGTAAAGTATTCTTATATAATCATAAGCCCAATAATCTAGAGGAACATCAAAAAAATCCTGCGCGAAGCGAACCGCACGCACATAATTGCTACTGATCTTATTGTTGCTGCCAATATAACCATACTGGAAGAATACAGACCATGCACCACTCATATCGTTGTCATAAGTTGTCGATGACCAATAGAATTGTTGCTCTGTTCCAGGA
>JAMOVF010000116.1 GCA_027061625.1 Deltaproteobacteria bacterium | reverse complement strand
CGCCTCCATCACCTTTATTGCTTCCTGGGCGAGAAGCACCTGGTAATAGGCAGTCTCCACATCAAACAGCACCTTTTGGACCCTTTTGCGCTGTTCCAGAGACGCAACTTTACGGCCCACCTTGGCTGCCTTATAGCCTAGGATTTCCTTGCCCTGATTGAAGATCGGCTGAGTCAAAATAAAGCGGCTTTGGAAATTGCTCCTTGGATCTGGATCATTCAAAGAATCTATGGCAAAGTCTTGTCTGGTAAATTTTTCCTGGCCCAATTTATAACTGAAGACTGCGGGAGGATTATTTGTCCTGCTAAAGTTCCCAGAAAAATCAAGACGCGGGAAAAAATAGCTTCTCGCCTCATCCACTGCATGTTTGGACTCCTCAACCCCTGCCCTTGCTTCAACCAGCATTGGATTGTTATTTAGGGCGGTTTCAAAGGCCTCTTCCAGAGTCAATGCCGCAGATTCACCACATAGAGAGAAAATATATGCTGCAATAATGGAGCTGCATAAAACAAACAAAATTAACGCCTTATATTTCTGCACAGCAGCATCCTCCATCATCTGCAAAGATCTATTTATGTTATTCCAGAATAAAGACCAAGCAAATACTCCAGCAATGCCTTGTGGAGATGCATTTTATTCTCTGCCTGATCCCACACTACAGAGTGCGGCCCTTCCAGCACCTCCTCTGTTATCTCCTCACCCCTGTGGGCTGGAAGGCAGTGCAGCACAATGGCATCTGGCTTGGCCTTTTTCAATAGTTCCTCATTTACCTGATACGGCTCAAAGATGGCCTTCCTGTCCTTGGCTTCGTCTTCCTGGCCCATGCTGGTCCACACATCTGTATTGATCACATCGGCATCTGTCACTGCCTCAACTGGGTCAGTGGTCAAGGTTATCGGCGCCATTGCCAGGGACTGTGCCTCTTTGAGCAGTTTCTCATCTGGGAAATAGCCTTCCGGACATGCCAAGGCCAAATTGAAGCCAAGCCTGCTGGCTGCCTGTATCCAGGAATGGGCAACATTGTTTCCATCTCCTACCCAGGCGATTTTAAGGGCCTTTAAATCCCCCTTCTTCTCGATAACGGTCATTATGTCTGACAATGCCTGGCAAGGATGGTGTGTATCTGAAAGTCCGTTTATCACTGGCACATTGGACCACTCTGCCAACTCATCTACTATGGATTGGCTAAAGGTGCGCACTACCAGGCAGTCCAGATAACGGGCCAAGACCCGTGCAGTATCCTTGAGCGGCTCTCCCCGTTTCAGCTGCAGATCCCTGGATGACATGAACGTAACATTCCCGCCGAGCTGGAACATGGCTGATTCAAAGGATATTCTGGTCCGGGTGGATGGCTTTTCAAACAGCAGCCCAAGAGATTTCCCCAGGGCAGGACGGTATGGGAAGCCATCTTTGGCATGCTGTTTCAAAACAGCGCTGCGGGCCAGCAAGGCCTCTATCTCATTTGTAGTCAGGTCAAACACCTGGCGGAAATGTTTTACTCCCATAATCTGTAATTCCCTCTGAAAATTTTCAAAATTTGTAAAAAATGTATATTACGCCAATTCCTCCAAGGCCTCAAGAAAGGCCTTTATCTCCTCTTGGCTGATTATTAGTGGTGGAAGGAGCCTCAATATCTTTTCATGCCCCAAGAGCACCAGAAAGCCTTTTTCCATGAATTTTAGGGCCAAATCAGGCAAAGGCTCAACGAATTCTACGGCTTGTATAAGGCCTCTGCCCCTTATTTCCGCCACTTTTCCAGGCCGGTTTGCACTGAATTTTTCCAGTCCTGCGCGCAAATAATCTGCCATTGCCTTCACATGCTCAAAAAAATCGGAAGCAAGCATTACATCCAGCACGGCATTGGCAGCTGCACAGCTAAGGGGGTTGCCTCCAAAGGTAGAGGCGTGAGATCCTGGACCAAAGTGCTTCATCACCTCTTGTTTGGCCAACATAGCACCAATGGGAACCCCATTGCCAAGGGCCTTGGCAAGGCAGATCACATCTGGCACGACTGGCGTCTGCTCATAGGCAAAAAGGCTTCCTGTCCTGCCCATGCCCACCTGCACTTCATCAAAAATCAAAATTGCATTTTGTTTATCACAAAATGTCCGCAAAGCACTCAAAAAATCATCACTAAGAGGCCTGACCCCGCCTTCGCCTTGTATAGGCTCCACAATTACTGCTGCTGTCCTTCTGCCTATTGCCAGTTCAGCAGCATAAATGTCGTTCGGGGGTATATGGGTAAAACCAGGCACCAGTGGTTCAAAGCCCCGCTGATACTGCGGCTGGCCGGTAGCAGTAATGGCCGCAAGGGTGCGCCCATGAAAAGCGCCTTCAAGGCACACAATATCGTAACAGTTCGGCCCCCGTAATTCATGGCCCCGTTTCCTGGCCAATTTTATTGCGGCTTCAACGCTTTCAGCACCTGAATTACAGAAAAAGGCTTGATCTGCAAAGGAATGTTCTGCCAGCCTCTTGGCCAGCCTTAATTGCTCTTCAATCCAATACAAGTTGGATGTGTGGATAAGTGTCTCAGCCTGCTTCTTTATCGCTTGAACAACCTGTGGATGGCAGTGGCCGAGATTGCACACCGCAATTCCAGAAGTGAAATCAATATATTCTCTTCCTTCTTTATCCCATAGCCGGGCCCCTTGGCCCTTTTCAAAGGTGAGAGGAAAACGGCTGTACGTATTTGCTACAAAATTGGCATTGGCAGGCTGCTGCATTTAACATGCTCCCCTTTTAAAATAGAATTATCCCATTTTTCTAAATTATGGACGAAGAATGTCAAGGTAAAATAACAAATTCAAGGTTTGGAAATAACAAATATATGAATAGTTGAAGGATAGCCTCAGATTGACCTATGAAAAAAAGAAATAACCACAGCCACCACGCAAAACCCGTAGTTTCGAGGATTACTTCTTGAATGCAACAAAGCCATTGGGCAAAAGAACAATTTTTAGAGATGCCCTTAAGTTACCCGGATTCAACCTGAACGACTCTTTCTCTTTAAAAAGATCAATAAGGCAAAACCTGCAATTATCATGAATATGCTCAATATCTGCCCCATGGTGACCCATGACCATAATATGTAACCGAGCTGCTCGTCTGGCTGCCTGAAAAACTCCACAAAAAAACGGAAAGAGCCATACAATATCAAAAACAGTGCAAGTTTTGTCCCCGGTATCCAATCTCTTTTTCGCACAGACCACAATATGGCAAAAAGCACCACACCTTCCAGCAGCGCTTCATAGAGCTGTGATGGATGGCGGGGAACCAGGCCTCCATCTGGGAAGATCATTGCCCAAGGCACATTTGCAGGCCTGCCATAAAGTTCACCATTTATGAAGTTGCCGATTCGGCCGAGACCGAGGCCTATGGGCACTGTAACAATTATTCTGTCTGCCCACTTCCAGAAATTGAGGCCTGCTTTCCTGGCATACAGCCATCCTCCGATAATAGAAGCTATAACGCCGCCGTGAAAGGACATGCCTCCATGCCAAGTGGCAAAAATTTCACTTGGATGCTCAAGGAAATAGCCCGGATTGTAAAATATTACATACCCAAGCCTGCCTCCTACAATTACACCAAGAATTATTACCAGCACCAGGTTCTCCAAGTGCCTTTTTTCTTCCTGTTTTTCAGCTGCGGTTAAAGTGGTGTCTTCATTGATTTGATACCTAATGAGAAAATAAGAGGCGGCAAATCCCAATAGATACATAAGGCCATACCACCTTATTGCCAGTGGTCCCAGGCGTATGATTACAGGATCAATTTGTGGATATGGAATCACTTTTTACTCTTGGGCAGAGATATAACCCTTGAGCCTTTAGGAGGCTTTGTATCGTCTGGTCCTTTATCATCATGTTTAGGAGATAGATGTTTGGGTGCTGTTTTAGGGAGCATGTTCTCTACCAGCCTGTAATATTGTTCAACAATAATAGGATTAAGATCTGTCTCCAATACAAAACAGGAAACTCGGCTCCTCTGAATGCGTATAGATGATGTGGTAAGGGCACTTAAAAGGTGTGGATGCACTACCGGTCCCTTTTGCTGATCATAAACCACTGTACATGGAAAATAGATATCAAAAAAAGCGGCCTTTTCCAATGCAAAGAGCACTGTTTCAGTCTGGCGGTTGTATCGTATTTCACCCACCACTATGCCAAGGGAATCAACCTCCAGCAATACAAGTTCTTTGGCATTTTGACGAAGTTTCATTTTTTATTCTCCTATCCTTACACTTATAAAACAAACCATCAGGCAGGGTTTATTGCGCTCTTTTTCTTATATCTATGTTTTCTGTTTTTTCTCTTCCTAGGAGGCTTCTTGGCTGGCTTTAAGGCCCTTACAGTTACCGGAGCCAAACCAGCCTCTTGTCTAACAACATTGAAAAGCCAAAGCGCGCTCCTGAATACTGGTTTTGTAACAACCCTCTTAGGCCAGCTTTTTTTCTCTGAGCATATGGTAATGGGCCATAAGGTAGAAAGTATCTGAGAAACCTCATCCCTAACCGCTCTGCTGAATTCATAAGGATCAAGCAATCCCCTTATAAGTGCCCTAACTTCAAAAGTGGGCCACCGTATTTTCTTTGGCCTCAACGCCTCCCATTCAGCCATACCAGAGAGTAAAGGATAAAGAAGCACTGCTACCAGCAATGCTTCATGGACATCTTCTCTACGCCTTATCGAGGCATCCAGTTCACCCAGCAAGGCCAATAGGAGCCCTTTGGCCCGATTCCCTTGTTGGCTTGCCAAAATTCCTTCATAGGATGGAAATATGTATTGAAATAGACCGAGTTCCATCATCATTTCCGCCCATGCACGGCTGCTTCCAGAACGCATGTCTTTAAGCCACTCGTCCCTCACTCTAGCAGTCGAGCATAAGCGTATGGTATAGGCATGCCTCTTTATTGCCTCCACATTTTTGGGGTCTATTCTAAACCCGGTTCTTGCAGCATGACGCACAGCGCGCATCATCCTTACAGGATCTCTCAAAAACCTGCGGTTTGGGTCTCCGATGGCCCTGATTACTCCGGCCTTCAAATCTGCCATGCCGCCCACATAGTCAATTAGGCTAAAATCCGCGATATTGTAAAAGAGACCATTTATAGTGAGATCGCGCCTGAATGCATCTTCTCTTGGCGTACCAAAAATGGAATCTTCGCTCAGTCCTGCCTTGGCTGCTTCTCGGTCGTCATATTCTGTTTGACGCCTGAATGTGGAAACTTCTATTATTTTGCCTCCCCTAAAATATACGTGAACCAGCCTGAACCGCTTTCCAATTATGCGGCTGTATCTAAACAATTTTTTAATTTCAGCAGGCCTGGCATTCGTGCCTATGTCGAAATCCTTTGGCCGTTTGCCCAACAGCAGATCTCTAACACTGCCGCCTACTAGATAGGCGAGATAGCCATGATCTTTAAGTCTGTATAAGACCTTCAATGCCTCTCTATCTATATTTTTGCGGCTAATGCAGTGCTCTGGACGCGGCACTATTACTGGTCTATGGTTGTCTTCATGAAACAACTCCGGTTGTATTGCTTCCTCACTTATGAACATGACTAGATGTTGAATTCCTTTTGATCAGGCCTTAAACAGCGACGGGTCGATATCATATTTATTTATTTTATAATTGATTATCCGCAAGCTGGTATCCAGCAACTGGGCTGCTTTAGTTTGATTTCCCTTTGATTCTCTCAATGCCTCTTCTATCAGCTCCCGTTCAAGCCTTGCAACTGCATCTGCTAAAGAAAAAAACTTCTTGCCGCTCTTTTCATTTGCTGTATGGGCATATTGTAATGTTGGCGGCAGATGATGGGCCCTTAAGACATCTTCATCACACACCAAGACTGCCCTTTCGATACAGTTTTGCAGTTCACGCACATTGCCAGGCCAATTGTGCTGCATGAGCAGATCCACAGCAGGCTGGGAAATACCGCGTATCTGTTTGTTGTTTTCTTTACAATATCGCTCCAGAAAATGCTCTGCAAATAAAATTATATCAGTTGGGCGCTCCCGAAGGGGAGGCAGAAAAATGGGGAAGACATTCAGCCGGTAATAAAGATCCTCACGAAAACTCCCGGCCTCCATGGCCTCTTCGAGATTTTTATTAGTGGCAGCAATTATGCGCACATTCGATTTAATAGATCTTGTTCCGCCTAGACGCTGGAATTCCTTTTCCTGGATTACATTCAAGAGCTTTACCTGAACAGAATGGGGAAGTTCTCCAATTTCATCTAAAAAGATAGTGCCTCCCTTAGCCTGTTCAAAACGGCCCTGTTTTTTCAAATGGGCCCCGGTAAACGCCCCCTTTTCATGGCCAAACAACTCGCTTTCAATCAAAGTTTCAGGCAATGCAGAACAATTAACAGTTATAAAGGGCTTGCTCCGCCTGGAGCTGTTATAATGAATGGCCTTTGCCAGCATAGACTTGCCTGTCCCGCTCTCACCTCTCAAAAGGACAGTGGCATTACTGTCAGCCACACGCAGGACCATTTCAAATACTTCCTGCATTCTGCCTGAACGGCCAATCAGGTTGCCCACCTGATATTTTTCAGCAAGGGCCCTTTTGAGCTTTTTGTTTTCATTCAAAAGCAGTTCGCGTTCAGCCTTTGCTGCCTGAAGCCTGCTCACAGACTGGGCAAGCAAACCGCTTATAATGGTCAAGAGCCGAAGATCATCGTCAAAAGACTCTCCTTCTTGATACACACGGTCAACACTCAATGCACCTATGGTATGTCTGCCTTCTTTTATGGGAACGCACAAAAAGGAGACGTTCTGATTCCTCGAGCGTCCTCGGCTGCGGGTGCGGTTTAAGAACCGGGAATCTTCGCTGATACGCGGAACAACTACAGGCTCTCCAGAAGCAACTACCTGACCGGTTATTCCTTCACCAAACTTGTACCTGCCGCGCTTTCTGGCTTCTGCTGAAAGGCCGTAGGCAACTTCAATTTGTATCTCAGAGGAATTGGGATTGACCAAGGTGATTGTCCCTCTAGACATACCCATCCTCTGAGCAAGAATTTTCATCACTTCTTGCAAAGCAGCCCTTATGTCCAATGTAGATGAAAGAGAGCGGGTAATTTCATAAAGGCAGGTCAGTTCAGCAAGCTCTCGCTGATTTTTATAACATTCATCTTCTTTATATATGTTTTGTTTATTAGCTATAGTTGCCATTTTTTTGTAAGATATTTTATAACATTTTTGTCAAAAACAAATTCTACACTGTGTAAAAATGAATGCAATAGAAAGAAATTGTTTATTTTAAGACTTTTATGATAAATTGTTTTAACAGAAATTAACTAAAAGCCACCTCTATATT
>JAMOVF010000115.1 GCA_027061625.1 Deltaproteobacteria bacterium | reverse complement strand
AGCGTGGTGCAAAATCAAAGAGATTGCTCCAGGTATGTATTTGAAATTTAGGGCAAGAATTACCAAGGCAGAAGTTACATAAAAGATTCCCATAACAGGAACCAGCTTTTCTGTTACTTTGCCAATGCGTTTTATGCCTCCTATTATGACCACTGCAATCAATATTGCCAGTATGACCCCAGTTGCAAGAGGTGGTATGCTCCACGTCTTATCAAGGGCAATAGCAACTGAGTTTGCCTGCACCATGCTGCCTATTCCAAAGGCAGCAATGCTGCCCATAAGCGCAAAGAGCCATCCAAGCCACTTCCAGCCAAGTCCCTCTGAGATGTAGCGCATCGGGCCTCCCTGCATGGTGCCATCTGGCAGCACTTTGCGGTAAATGATTGCCAGTACGGCTTCGGCAAACTTGGTGGCCATGCCGAAAAAGGCGCACACCCACATCCAGAAAATGGCCCCTGGCCCGCCAAGGAATATAGCTGTTGCCACCCCTGCTATGTTGCCTGTGCCGATTGTAGCTGAAAGGGCTGTAGTCAAGGCCTGGATAGGAGTGATATCTCCTTTGCCGGTTGATTCAGGTTTTGAAAAGACAAGCCTTAAAGCTGTTCCAAGTTTTCTGACCTGGATAAAGCGCAGTTTAACGCTCAACACCACGCCTGTACCCACTAAAAGGGCCAGCATATAAGGCCCCCAAACGAATTGATTTGCCTTTGAAAGCAATTCAGAGAGCGTTTCCATGGTCACTTATCCCTCTTTCAGTTTAAATACCCTTAAGCCTGAATTTTCATTTCCAAATCAGTCAGCCTTTGGTGAATTAACCTGTGCTGTCACTTTGTCAATATGTGTGAGCAAATTCCCAGCAATCTTTTTAAGCGCCTTTGACGCAGGACTTTCGGGTGCATATTCACATACAGGCATGTATGAGCGCACAGATTCCTGCACTGCCTCATCCCATGGCACCTCTCCTAGCTCTGGAAGATCAACGCCAAGGAATTGCCTGGCCACATGGCGCACTTTAAGCTTGTTCATGGCGCTTCCTTCTCTGACCTGGTTTATGACAAGACAGGGCCTGAAGCCAGCAAGAGCCGCCTCTGCCTTTTGTCTTGCTCCCTGGCGTGTTCTGTCTGCCAGCTCCAGCACATCCTCCATGGACTTGAATTCCTCTGATGCAATAGTTTTGGAGATAACGTCATGGGACAAAAAGGCAGAAAGAGCCTTTCTTACTGCTGCTAGTTTCAGAAATCTATAAAAATCTATTATGGCAGTAGGATCTGTGGTAGTAACACATACTTGCAAATGGGAAGACATGAAAAAATCAAGGGCGTGAAATCCTGTGCCAGCCCCTACATCCATGAGAATTATATCGTAATCAAGGCCTGCCAGGTTTCGGAGCAGCCGCTGTTTGGTCTGGTAAGGCATATTGGCAGTCTTAAGAGTATCTCCTGTTCCAGCTATAAGATGCACACCATGGAAGGAGCTAAGGGGCTGCGCCACTTCTTGAAGAGAACTTACCTTCCTGTTCAAAAAGTCTGTTAAGGTAGCCTCCGGTTTCAATACGCCGTACAGGATATGGGCATTGGCTCCGCCTACATCAAGGTCAACTAAGCAGATTTTTTTCCCCTGTTTGGCAAGTAGCACTGCCATATTGGCCAGCACCATGCTTTTGCCTGTCCCGCCCTTTCCAGATCCTACTGAGATTATGATAGCCATTGTATGAGCATCTATTCTCCCCTAATTGTTATGGGCATCTCTAAAAATTGTTCTTTTGCCCAATGGCTTTGTTGCATTCAAGAAATAATCCTCGAAACCACGCTTTTCGCGGGTGGCTGCGGTTATTTCTTTCATGCGCCTTGCCATCGAACAAAATTCCGAATTTTTAGAAATACCCTTATGTTAGTCCATTACTAACACACAGGAACCTTTCCATAAAGACGGCAGCTGTTTTCAAATAATTGTTCAGCCACTTTATTCAGGCTTATCTCTTTTATTTCTGCTATTGCCTCAAGGGCAATGGTGCAGTTGGCTGGCTCATTCCGCTTTTTGGGGTCTGGCCCCAGCACCGGGCTGTCTGATTCAACCAGCATATTGGTGAGGGGCAGGTTCTTGACCAGTTTCTGTTTTTGTCTGGAGCGTACTATTGAAGGCGGTATTGAAAAGAACCAGCCAGCCTCTACCCCAGCCGTAGCAGTTGAAGCCTTGGCATCAAAGCCGTGAAGCTGCACCTTTTGGGCATTATGCTCAATGAGCATAGAGACTACGTGCCTTCCTGCCGATCGGGAGTGGACATTCAATACAAGGCCTAGACGCTTTGCAAGCTCTATAAAACCTTTGAAAATTTGCCTCTGCACCTCCCGCTTTTCTTCCTCTTGCACCTTCCAATAATCAAGGCCTACTTCGCCTATTGCTACAAGTTTCTCTCTATTGGCCTCAATAAATTTGTACATCTCTTCAGCCTGTCCAATGTCCAGATTGGTAGGAAAGAGTCCAGCCCCTGGAAAGAGTATTTTGTGTTTTTCAGCCAACTCCAGGTTTTTCAAGGCGTCATCCAAATTTTCTGACACGGAAACAATAGCCGAACAGCCTTTTGCTTCAGCCCTTTTAAGTACCTGGTCAAGATCATCTTCAAAAGATGAATCATACATATGGGCATGAGTATCAATAAATTTCATTTTCTCCTTCCTTTTTGAGAAATAGAAATGAGATTAGGCTTCCGCTCATTATAAACAGGCCTGCAAGGCTCATCCCAAGCCCTAGGTGGCCATGATCCCCCATAATGCCAATGATTGTGGGTATTATCCCGCCGCCTACAACAAAGGCGAGAGGGACGGTAAAAGAGACCACGATATTCCGTGAGCCTTGGGGCATGAGCCTGGAAAGCAGGGTGAAGCCAGCAGGAAAAAAGCCCACTGCCAATACTGGCTGCAGAAAGACCATCAAAGGAATCAGCGACCCTGGAACTACTCCAAGCAGTATAGTGATTAGGCCAGTTACAAGAAGCACTACTGCCATAGTTTTTCTTGGGCCAAAGCGGTCTGCTGCGGCTCCTCCAAGCAGGGCAAAGATGAGTGTTGCAACCCTGGACATGGCCAGGATGGAATTGGCCCTTTCAGGGGCAAAGCCATGTTCTGAAACCATATATAGGGGTAGCATGTTGTATATTCCCAGCGTGCCTGTGATGCCCATGGAAAAAAGCAGGACCATTATCCAGAACACAAATCTCCTCAAAAGAGGGGCAATAGAAGAAAGATTTGGGGCCTGTCCGCGGGAGTCATCTGCAACAGAAAAGAAGTAATAGCCAGTGCCAAGGGCAATGCTGCTGCTTCCCAGGCCTTTTAGAAGGCCCTTCCATCCAAAGTTGGGAACAAAGAGGTCAGCAAGCAGTGGGGCTGCCAGAAAGGCGAGGTTTGGGGCAAGCTCATGGATGGCAATCACTTTGCCCCAATGCTCTTTTGATACGATCTTGGTCAATGTGGCAATGGCAGATGGAAGGTAGATGCCTGCTGCAAGCCCTGCCAAGCCCATTACCGCTCGCATCTGCCACAGGCTGTCTACCTGGGAAAGGAGCACAAGGGTCGCCCCGCACAGCACTGAAGATATGGATATAGTGCGTTTGTGTCCCAGCCTGGAGGAGACGTGCCCTGAGGCGATCATTGAAATAAAATAGCCGCAGCTTAGCAGGAAAAATAGCGAACCGGCCTGGGCATGGGATATGGCGAGATCACGTTCTATCCAAGGCATTAAAGGAGATAAGATGATCCTGCCCAGAAAATTGAGGAAAAATATGGTTGACAGAAATATTGCCGGATACCATATAGACATATTCTGTCTTATTGCGGCATGAGATTTGCGTTTCATTGATTTACATAATCAGCAGTAACTTTATGTAATTTATATAAGTAGCCTTGAGTAATACACCATTTTCATGTTACTACAAATGCACTTTTTCAGGTAAAAGGAGAATTTATCCATATGAAGATAACAAGGGCAGAAGTTGAACATGTTGCTGACCTTGCAAGGCTCCATTTCACAGAAGATGAATTGGACGGCTTTACCACCCAACTGAATGAGATCCTCAGTTATGTGGCACAGCTTGAAGGTGTAGATACAGGCGATATTGAGCCCTCAACCCATGCCATACATATGGCAAATGCCTTTAGGGAAGATGAGGTTAAACCTTCGCTTTCCCCAAAGGAGGCATTGGCCAATGCGCCAGAAAAAGAGGATGAAGCCTTTTTTGTTGTGCCAAAGATCATTTAATATTTCAAAACGATTCAATTTTTACGAGGCGTAAACACCATGTCTGACTTGACCCAATATCCCATTCATAAATTGCAGAAGCTCCTTTCAGCAAAGGAAATTACCTCTGTTGAGTTGACCAGGGCATACCTTGAAAAAATAGACAGGGCAGACCCCAAAATAAAGGCCTATATTACTGTTACCCCAGATGAGGCACTGAAACAGGCAGAAAAGGCTGATAAACGCATCCAGGCTGGAGAGGCAGGGCCGCTTACAGGCATTCCTCTTGGCATAAAGGACAATATGTGCCTTAAGGGAGTGCGCACTACCTGCGCTTCAAAGATATTAGAAAATTTTGTCCCGCCCTATACAGCTACAGTGCTCCAAAAACTGGAGGAGCAAGGAGCGATATTTCTGGGTAAATTGAACTTGGATGAGTTTGCCATGGGCTCATCCACAGAAAATTCCGCATTTTTCCCTACTCACAACCCCTATAACCTTGATCATATTCCAGGGGGATCAAGCGGCGGTTCAGCAGCTGCCACAGCTGCCTGTTTGTGTGCAGGCTCCTTGGGCTCTGACACCGGGGGCTCTATACGTCAGCCTGCCTCACATTGTGGTGTGGTGGGCATGAAACCCACTTATGGCAGGGTTTCCCGCTTCGGGCTTGTGGCCTTTGCTTCATCTTTAGATCAAATTGGGCCGATAACAAAAGATGTAACAGATTGTGCCATAATGCTTCAGGCTATTTCTGGTTATGACAACAGGGATTCCACTTCTGTGGATATGGAAGTACCAGACTATCAGGCCTCCTTGAGCACTGATTTGTCAGGTATGACCATAGGGCTGCCAAAGGAATATTTTGGCAAGGGGCTTTCTGAAGAGGTGGAAAAGGGCATACAAAACGCAATAGGAATTTTGGAGCAGCAAGGAGCAAAGATTGTTGAAGTGAGTGTGCCACATACTCAGTATGCTATCGCCTGCTATTATATAATCGCTCCTGCTGAAGCAAGTTCCAACTTGGCAAGATATGATGGGGTGAAATATGGCTTCAGGGCAAAGGACTACTCAAATCTGCTCGAAATGTATAAGAAGACCCGTTCAGAAGGCTTTGGGCCTGAAGTCAAAAGGCGCATTATGATAGGAACATATTGCCTGTCTTCTGGCTATTATGACGCCTATTATAAAAAGGCATCGCAAGTGAGGACGTTGATCACAAATGATTTCAAAGACGCCTTTAAAAAATGCGATGTAATGGCTACACCAGTAGCTCCTACTCCTGCTTTCAAAATCGGGGAAAAGACCGATGATCCTCTGCAGATGTATCTTTCAGACATCTTTACAATATCCACAAACCTGGCAGGGGTGCCGGGGCTTTCTGTGCCATGCGCATTAAGCAGCAGCGGTCTGCCCATAGGCATACAATTCATGGCGCCACACTTCAAAGAAGAGCGCACCTTGAAGGCAGCCTATGCGCTAGAACAGGCCCTTGGTAATTTTAAGGAGTGGCCCCAATTCTAAATATGGTGGAGTGAATGAGCAGTGCAACGCCTTCCAATTAAATATGCAAAACCGGGTATGGTGCTTGCCAAGGAAGCTGTTACAGAAGATGGCATGGTATTGTGCGGGCCAGGCACAGAACTTGATGCCGCAATAATTTCCAGATTTCAGAAAGCGGGCTTGGAAGCCATAACAGTTGAAGGCCATCCAGTCCGTCTTCCAGGCGAAAAGGGCCTTAGAGAACGCATTAAAGAGCTGGAAATGCGCTTTTCCAGGGTAAAGGGAGATCCTGTCCTAATGGCCTTGATGAAGCTAATTGCCAACTATTGGGTGGAACAAGAGATGCCCCCTGACAAATCACAGCAGCAGAAATGACCACTATGAGCAGTAAAGAAGAGATAAAGGCCAGGCTGAAGGAGGTCCAGTCCCTTCCCACCTTACCTGCCATTGTAACAAAATTGAATGAAATGGTGGAAGATGAAGATGTTACGGCAGTGCAGCTGGGGAAGATCATTGAAAAAGATCAGGTATTGACCAGCAAGCTTCTTAAAATGGTCAATTCCTCCTTTTTCGGTTTTCCACAGCGTATCAGTACGGTCTCAAATGCCATAGTTTTATTGGGCTTTAATGTCATAAAGACTTTGATTGTTACCTCATCCATATTTGAAACCATGCAGACAGAGGACGTATCCTTGTGGGAGCACTCCCTGGGTTGTGCCACAGTGGCAACGGTGCTGGCCAAACACCATGGCATTAAAAATCCAGAAGAGATATCCACAGCAGGTCTCATACATGACCTTGGAAAGATAGTTATAAAGGCAGAGCTGCCTGAAGAATATGAAAAAATTGTTGAACTGGTTGCTGCGGAAGAAATCCCTATGCGGGAAGCAGAATTAAAAGTACTGGGCGTTGGGCATGCTGAAATAGGCTCATGGTTGGTAAAGGAGTGGAATTTGCCAGATAGGCTTACAATGCCGATAAAGTACCACCATGCACCCAGTACAGCCAAAGGGGAAGCAAGGCTTGCGGCCATCATCCATTTTTCCGATATATTGATAAGAGCCATAGGCTATGGTTCAGGCGGAGACCCTTGGGTGCCTGAGCTGGATCACGATGCCTGGAACAAGATCAAAATGGGGAAAAATGAGATGAGAGAAGTATTAGATGAGGTAGAAGACAAACTGGCAGGGCTGGCTAATTTTACTGATGAACTTACGCAAGGCGGCTGATGGCAAGGATTTCCCTCATTGCTCCTGATTTCCTGACCAGGCAGGATGAGCGCCTATGTATAGAGGCCAAAGGCCATAATATTATCACCAGCAGCGATCTGAATACCGCCTTTAATAATTTACTCTCAGACCCTCCTGAAATGCTTATAATCCAAAAAGGCCTTGCCCATGATCTGGACAAAGACGTTATTCAGGCATTAAAAAATAGTTTTCAGCTTTCTATATTGCCTGTCCTTCTAGTAGTTAGTGAAGATGAGCTTCTGGCTGGCATAGGCCATGATGAATACCCTGTAGATGACTTAATATCCATGCAAGCATCAACAGGTGAAGTTATCACCAGGATTGAGCTGGCTCTATCACGGATGCACAGGGTGGCAGACAACAATCCTCTCACCAAGCTGCCTGGCAATTCCTCTATTCTTCGCTC
>JAMOVF010000114.1 GCA_027061625.1 Deltaproteobacteria bacterium | reverse complement strand
GATAAGGTGAGAAATAAAATTATATTAATTGGCAATGCCCAGGTGTGGGAAGGACCTAACCGTATTTCTGGGGCAAAGATCACCCTTTTTGAAAACGAACAAAAAAGTGTGGTGGAAGGTGGGCCTGGAAGCAAGGTAGAGGCTGTTGTTTTTCCGGAAGAATAATACCTATGGCCCTTTTGACTGCTACAAATCTGGTAAAGAGTTTTAAAGGAAGGAAGGTCGTAAACGGCATAACACTTTCTGTAGAAGATCACTCTATAGTGGGCCTTCTGGGTCCGAATGGAGCAGGTAAAACAACTACATTTTACATGATTGCAGGTATGATTGCCCCAGATTATGGAGAAATTCAGCTTAATGGAGAAGACATAACAGATCTTCCCATGTATAAGCGGGCTTTAAAAGGGGTTGTTTACCTGCCTCAAGAACACTCGGTGTTTAGAAAATTGACCGTTGCTCAAAATATCGAATTGGTTTTAGAGGCAAGAGGTTTGGATAAAAGAGAGGTTAAAGAACGCACAACAACTCTGCTGCAAGAGATGGGCCTTTCTCATCTGGCAGATCAAAAGGCAGCCCATCTTTCAGGCGGAGAGCGCAGGCGGCTCGAGGTTATAAGGGCTTTGGCTGTTGAGCCAGAATTTATTCTGCTGGACGAACCCTTTGCAGGTGTTGATCCTCTTTCCATTGCCGATCTGCAAGATATGGTCAGAAACCTCAAAATAAGAGGAATTGGCATATTCATTTCAGATCACAACGTAAGGGAAACCTTGACGGTGTGTGACCGTGCTTATATTGTTAATACTGGAAATATCGTAGTTGAGGGCACTCCAGAAGAGATTTTAAAGAGCTCAATCGCCAGAAAAGTTTATTTAGGAGAGGATTTTTCACTTTAGTTTATGGCATTAGAACTTAGGCAAAACCTGAAACTGACTCAGCAGCTGGTGATGACTCCCCAGCTGCAGCAGGCTATCAAGCTTTTGCAGCTTTCAAGAATAGAATTAATTGAAACTATCAACCAGGAGCTGGAAGCAAATCCTGTGCTTGAAGAGGCAGCTGAGGCTGCTTCAGCAAAAGATGAAAAAAGCAGCGAGGAAGCAAATTTAGATGAGTGGACTGAAGAACAGGCCTTGTCTACATTGGCTCCTTCAAGTTCAGAGGAAGAAAAGACCCCTTGGGATGAAAAGGCCCTGCAGGAACAGGAATGGAAAGAGCTTTGGGACCAGGATAACCATTCCAGCCTTCCAGCATATTCTTTTGAAGAGAAAGAGCTCCCCAACTATGAAAATATTCTAACCCAAGAATCTGATCTTACAGAACATCTCCTTTGGCAGTTAAGGGTTTCCAATTTAACTGAGGAAGATAGGGAGATTGCCTGTTTAATCATAGGGAATCTTGACCAAAATGGTTATCTTAAGGCAACTTTAGAAGAGATTGCTGAAGAGACAAAGACTGATTTAGATAATGTTGAAAGGGTGTTGCGCCAGGTCCAATTGTTTGATCCTGTGGGAGTGGCTGCCCGGGATCTTAAAGAGTGCCTGCTTATTCAGATTCGTCATTTGGGTATAGAAGGCTCGTTGGTCAAGATTTTGGTGGAGGAGTATCTTCCACAGCTTGAAAGGCATAATTACCAAGCCATTGTCAAAAAAACTGGTGCTACAATGGAGGAAGTACTTGCTGCTGTTGATGTAATCAGGCAGCTCGATCCAAGGCCAGGCCGGGCTTACAGCCGTGAACATGTACAATACATCGTCCCTGATATTTATGTGTATAAAGTGGATGATGAATATGTAGTTACTTTAAATGATGAAGGCATGCCTAGGCTGAGGATAAATTCTTATTATAAAGAGGCTGTAAAAAATGGGATGGCTCCTGAGGATGCCAAGGAATTTATCCAGGGCAAGCTTAAATCGGCTGTTTGGCTGATAAGAAGTATTCACCAGCGTCAACGCACAATATATAAAGTTACAAAGAGTATAGTCAAATTTCAGCGGGAGTTTTTGGATAAAGGAGTAGCATATCTAAAGCCTTTGATATTGAGGGATGTGGCAGAAGATGTTGGTATGCACGAGTCAACTATAAGCCGTGTTACCACCAATAAATATGTGCATACACCCCAAGGCATTTTTGAACTCAAATTTTTCTTCAGTGTTGGTTTGAGAAGGAATGACGGGGTTGATGTAGCAACCCAAAGTGTAAAGGAACGCATTAAACAGCTCATTCAATCAGAAGATCCAACCAAGCCTTACAGCGATAAACAGATCGCTGATATCTTAGCAAAGGACGATATACGTATTGCTAGACGTACTGTAGCAAAATATAGAGATCTAATGGGTATTTTGCCTTCAAGCCGCAGAAAACGGCCAGTTGCGGGTTAAGGTATGCTGTTAAGAGGAATCAAATGGTAATAGAGGAGTTTAATTCGTGGAGGTTTTGTAAATGAGGATAAATATCACTTTCAGACATGTGGAATCGTCAGATGAACTTAAAGAATATGCGGAACAAAGGCTTAAAAAATTAAAAAAATATGCTGATGGTCCCATGCTTGTTAATGTTGTCCTCACAGTAGAGAAGTTTCGAAACACTGCTGAGGTCGTTATATCAGGGGATGGGATAAGGGCAGCAGCCAAAGAGATGCATGAGGATATGAAGGCTGCTATTGATCTAGTTTCTGATAAGATTGAAAAACAACTAAAAAAATATCGGGACAAATTAAAGACAAGAAGCAAACGGCAGGCAGCGGCAAGAAAGGTAACAACCCGCCCAGCACCTGAAATTTCCAACAAAACGGACAGAGATTCACTTGAAGAAATAATTCAGGTTGAAAAACTTGAATATAAACCAATGTCAGTAGAAGAGGCCGTGGCTCAGTTGCAGGTGCTTGGAGAAGATTTTATTGTCTTCACCAATGCTGAAACAAACAAAATAAATGTTATATATTGGCGTAAAGATGGCACACTAGGGCTTATTGAGCCATAGATTTCAGTTCCATGATATTATCATATGTATGTCCCGAGTGTATAATTCTGGACTTAAAAGAAAAGAGCAAAGAAGGTGTTATTGCCAGGTTGGCCGAGGCTGCATCTAAAGCTGTGCCTGGTCTCAAAACAGATAAAATCATCCAGGTGTTAAAAGAACGTGAGGAACTGGGCACCACTGGAATCGGTGGAGGCGTTGCCATTCCTCATGGTAAGCTGGATGATCTGGATGAGATGATTATTGTCGTTGCCAGAAGCAAAGAAGGTGTGCCTTTTGAGTCTGCTGACAATAAACCAGTCCATGTAATTTTTTTGCTATTAGCCCCTAATGATGCTGCAACTCAATATTTAAAGACACTTGCCAAGATATCAAGGGTCCTCAGGATGGAAGGCGTAAGTCAAAAGATTCTTGATGCCGAAGGAAAAGATGAAATTCGGGCAGTGATTGAAGAAGCAGAAGATAAAATAAGGAGCGGCGATTTTTAGTGTCTGCACAACAGGAGCACGCACAACCTGGAATTGATCAAGCTACGGATAAAAGAGGCTCAAGTACATTACATCAGGCTGTAATAATCAGCGGGATGTCTGGTTCAGGAAAAAGCTCTGCATTGAAAGCCTTTGAAGATATGGGCTATTTCTGTATAGACAACCTGCCGGTTATTTTGCTTCCAGAACTGTTTGACGTGTTGGATCATACCACTGGCAGCACAGACAAAGTAGCCCTTGTGATGGATGTGAGGGAGCCGACTTTTTTAGATCAATTTGCATCAATTTTCAAACATTTGCGGATGTCTGGCCATCCTTTAGAATTGCTTTTCCTTGATGCAAAGGATGATATTATACTTCAACGCTTTAATCAGACCAGGCGTAAGCATCCCATTGATCCCAAGATCAGCATTCCAGAGGCAATAAAGAAAGAGCGCCGTCATCTCAGGAGCCTTAGGGAATTGGCAGACCGCACATTAGATACATCTGATTTTAATGTCCACCAATTGAAACAAACTATTCAAAGAATGTATGCTCCTCGGGAAAGGCTCGATCGTCTTCTTATTCACCTAATCTCTTTCGGCTTTAAATATGGCATTCCAGCAGACGCAAATATTGTTTTGGATGTACGTTTTATGCCCAATCCTTATTTTGTTCCTGAATTATCGGCCTTAACCGGCTGTAACAAACAGGTTCAGCAATATGTTTTAGATAATCCAGATAGTGAAAAGTTCCTCGAACATACGGAGAAATTATTTGATTTTTTAATTCCTCAATATAAAAAGGAGGGTAAGTCATATTTGGTGATAGCAGTGGGCTGTACTGGTGGGCGCCATAGAAGTGTTACTATTGCAGAGCATTTTTCCAGCCTGCTCCGTGATCAAGGTGAAGATGTTATAGTCACCCATAGAGATAAAGATAGGGAGGGCTGATATGGTAGGGGTAGTAGTAGCCACACATGGACGTCTTGGAGACGAACTTCTCATGACAACAAAATTTATTGTTGGTGCAACAGTCAATATGGTGGCGCTTTCAATTGATCCAGCAAGGCCGGTGGAAGAGCTTCAGGCAGATATTAAAGAGGCCATTGGAAATGTGGATCAAGGAGAAGGGGTCTTGATACTGACTGATATGTTCGGAGGCACCCCTGCAAATATGACCTTGGCATTTATGGAGGAGGGCAATGTTGAGATCGTTACAGGTGTGAATCTTCCTATGTTGATTAGGCTGTGTCAGTGTAGGGATGGCGGGCAGAGCCTTCATGAAGTCGCTGACAGCGTTGTTGAATATGGTAGAAAAAGTATTAGCCAGGCATGTGCTATCCTCCAATCCTAAGTGGGATATAAGATAAGATGTGTCCGAAAAAGTGATTTGCCAGCCATTGTTCAAATAGAAACGCTTTCACATCCGCGCCCTTGGACTTTGGAAGATTTTGAGTGGGAGTTTAAAAATGCTGGCAGCAAGTTGCATTTTTGGGTAGTGACCAAATTAAAGGATGATCTTCCCCTTGCCTATCTATGTTTTAACTTTGTAATAGATGAAATATATATTCGAAATCTTACAGTTGGCCCTTCAGAGCGCAGAAAGGGAATAGGCAAAAAACTTCTTGATTTGTGCTGTTTATGGGGAAAGAGGAAAGGGGCGGTCAGGATAGTTCTAGACGTAAGAGTAGGGAATTATAGTGCCATCAGCTTTTATAGAAAATGCGGGTTTCATTTGATCAAAGGCTGTTTAAACCGTACTTCAAGATTGATGGAAAAGGCTCTTTAGGATTTTAAGAAAAATCAACATTCTTCTGGAGTAAAAGCTACTACTTCATCAATTTTATCTGCCCCTGTCAAAACCATTATTAGCCGGTCAACACCCAAGGCCATTCCAGCGCATTCATCAAGCCTATCCAAGGCAGTAAAAAAATGGCAGGGCTGAGGATATGTCTCACGGCCAACCCTTCGCATTTTTTCTGTTTCATGTTTGAACCTTTCTTCCTGTTCATGCCGATCTACCAGTTCTGAAAAGCCATTGGCAAGCTCAATACCATTGATATAAAGCTCAACCCTTTCTGCTACTTTCTTATTGCGCGGGGAAAGCCTTGCCAGCGAAGCCTGCCAGGCAGGATAGTCAATAAGGAATACTGGCTTGTCTCTGGGAAGCATTGGTTCAACAAGAGTGACCATATCATGATCAAATCTGTCAGGCTCACAGGATTCTAGAGGTGACCATCCAGCCCATTTTTTGAAGGCATCATCCACTGTGATAATATGGAATGGCGGTTTGAGAGATAAGTATTTTGTGGATATTGGAATTTGGTTTGTGTCACCATACAGTGCAGCTGCAGACACCTTCAACAGCAATTCACAATCTTTCATTAAGTCAGAATAATCCGCACCTTTTCTATACCACTCCAGCAAGGTGAACTCTGGAAGGTGTAGATCCCCACGCTCACCTTTTCTGAAAACCGGCCCAAGCTGAAATATCTTGTCCAAACCAGAGGCAAGCAGGCGTTTCATGTTAAGCTCAGGTGAAGTTATTAAATATCGGCTTTCTTTGCCTGCTCCACCATCAACCTTAAAAGGCTCAATATTTATTTCAGGAGCCAAGGTGGAAACAAGAAGAGGTGTGTGTACTTCAACAAAGCCCTGCTCCAGAAAATAAGTGCGCAGGGCCTGGATAATCTTGCTTCTTTTTAAGAGAAAGGAGGGGCTTGAGGCTATTTTTTTGCCCTTTCTACATATTCTCCTGTGCGAGTATCTATTTTCAGGATGTCTCCTTCCTCAATAAATAAGGGAACTTGTATCTTGTGGCCAGTTTCCAAGGTGACAGGTTTGGTGGCGCCTGTAGCTGTGTCTCCTTTTACGCCAGGCATGGCTTCAATCACTTTAAGCTCTACAAATGTTGGCAGTGAAATCGAGATCGGTGTTCCTCTGAAAAACAATATATCAACTTCCATATTGTCTTGGAGAAAGTTCTTGGCATCGCCCACTTGTTCTTCTGTGAGGGTGATCTGTTCATAGCTGTTCAGATCCATAAAATGGTATCCTTCAGCATCATTATAAAGATATTGCATATGCACTTCGTCCAGGTTTGCTGGTTCAAACTTGTCACCTGAACGATATGTCCTATCCATGGTGTAACCCGTCATCATGTTTTTAAGTTTACATCTGTAGAGGGCTTGGCCTTTTCCAGGCTTTGAAAATTGAAAATCAGTAATGATATATGGCTCATCATCTATCACGATTTTTAGCCCTTTTCTCAAGTCTGAAGAATCATACATTTGGCAATACTCCTTTTCCCGCCGTTTTGGAGTCCTTCTATATCAAACTAGCAAGGCAGCTTCAATGCTGTTACGCTAAAATGACTGCAATTATTCCAGCCAGGAAGATACCATCAAAAGTTCCTGCTCCTCCAATGGAGACAATTGGGGATTTCAATTTGTGGACATCCTTTAGATGGAGAATATCAGCGCCAATCAAAGTGCCAAGAGTTCCTGCTATATAGGCTACCGCAGGGGCATGGCCGCTTTTTGATAGGGCAAGGGCAACCAAGGCTGCCATTAAAGGAGGAATAAAAATTGGCATGGCAATTCCAAGGCCTGGTATAGGTCTGGCTAAAAAATAGGATATGATTGCTACAAATGAGGTTGCTATCAGGGGTTCAAAGAAGATATGCCACTTAAACATTAAATAGAGTGACAATAAAACTGGAATTATGGCGCCCCCTAAATTTATAGCAATAATGGTTTGGGTGGTACTCCTTTGAGGAATTTTATATGTCACGCCAAAAAAGGTTATCCTCTCAGGATAATATGGTAATTCTTTGTAATGCTCAATTTTTTTAATTGGAATATTGATATAACTGCCAAATAAAGAAAGCATCAATAAGGAGAACATCTGATTAGGGGTGAGCCCTATTTTTTCAAAGGCAAGGGTAATCATCCCCACTTGC
>JAMOVF010000113.1 GCA_027061625.1 Deltaproteobacteria bacterium | reverse complement strand
TTTCCACTGAGGTGGCTACGACATTAACGGTGCAGCAAACATCACATCCTGGTTTGCATGCCACTGGAAGCCCCTTGATAAAATCGTCATAAAATTTATAAATTGCCTTTAGACATGCAATTTTAAGGTCAAGGTTCATATTTTGGGGATCCATCTCTTCCATCCTTTATTAAGCAACTTTTCCCTGGCTGCTCCCACCAGGTAAAGGGACCCTGCGACGCATACTAAATCTTTTGGACCTGCAAGTTCTATTGATTTGTCAATGGCCTCCTGCCACTGCTCACTCAAAACTATCTTATCTGGCAGGGCATGCAGATGTTCCCTCCATTGAGCAATTTTCACTGGATTCCTTGGGCCTGGCGGCTCTGTAATAATTATTGAATTAAAAAAAGGAGCAACTTCTTTAAGCATAGCAACAAAATCTTTATCTTTCCCTTCATTAGAACAGGCCCAAACAAGAAAATGCTTTTGCTGCGGCCCAGGGATATTCAACTCCTTTAAGCCGCTTAATAGGTCCCTCAACTTAACAGTGCCATCCAGATTATGGGCCCCATCTAACAGCACAAGGCAATGTCCATAAAGCAGTTCACCACGGCCTGGCCATCTCGCATGTGCCAACCCAGCCTGCACATCTAATTTCCGGATTTTCCAGCTTTGCTGAGAAAGAAGCTCTGAAGACATCGTAGCAAGAGCAGCATTAAAGGCTTGATGAGAACCTAGGAGCCCTAACGGGGCCTTTTCAAGGGATAATTTTTTCCCTTGATAATTCATATGCATTATATCAATGCTTTTGACAAAAAAATCTCTGTTAAGTTTATAAAGAGGGGCTTTAAGGTCCAGGCAGCGCTTTGCAATAACATTTTCAGCTTCAGAGGTTATAACACTGCTAACAACAGGTACGCCCTCTTTGATTATACCTGCCTTTTCCCAGGCTATTTCCTTGATGGTGGAGCCTAGATATGACTGGTGATCCAAAGAGACATTGGTAATTATTGATATTTCAGGAATGATCACATTGGTTGCATCCAGCCTTCCTCCAAGACCGGTTTCAAAGAGGGCTATATCCACCTTTTGCCGGGCAAACCACAACATTGCAATGGCAGTTGTGTATTCAAAATAACTGAGTTCATAACCCTTCTCCACAAGTACTTTGATCTCATGAATAAGTGCCGCAAGTTCTTCTTCGCTAATGTTTTCTTGGTTGATTTTGAAACGTTCTGTCAAGGAAAAGAGGTGAGGTGAGGTGTAAAGCCCGGTCTTGTAGCCAGCTTCAGCCAATATGGAAGAAAGAAAGGCACAGGTTGAGCCCTTGCCGTTGGTTCCTGCCACATGGATGGCCGGGTAAGCAAGGTGAGGGTTGCCCAGGGCTTCAAGAATAGCCTCCATACGCTCGAGACCTAACCTGAAGCCGTGAAACTGGAATGTATCAAGATAGGCCTTTGCCTCTTTATAAATCATCTTCTTTTCCAAAACCGCCCTCATAGGTTATTATTGTTGCTATGTCTCTTTTGACCAAAACACCTTTACAAGTACAAGGTTTTACTGCTCTTTGCATCTCCATTTTGCTCCTTTTTGGATGTACAAATCCCGATGTGAGATCTCCTTTCAAAAAGAATGGCTGTACAAATTGCCATGAAGTAAAAATCGACAAGGCGCATGACATAGAATGTGCGGATTGCCATAGGGGAGACCCTTATGCCAACAATATGCACGAGGCCCACAGAGGCCTTATAAAATTTCCAGCGCACCCTGACACGGCTGCTGAAACATGCGGTAAGTGCCATCAAAAAGAAGTAGAACAAGCAAGCAAAGATATCCACTACACCCTTTCCAATGAAATCGGCAAGGTGTGGCAGGCCTTTTTCCCTGATTCACAAGTTCCTGCCATAAAA
>JAMOVF010000112.1 GCA_027061625.1 Deltaproteobacteria bacterium | reverse complement strand
AGGCCAAACTCACAGAGAGTACGGCTACTATAGAGCAACTTAATGCAAAGTTGACAAGCGATGAGTCAAAGATGGCAGAACTTATGGCTGCCCTTGAAAAGGCGAAATCTGAAGCAGCTTCATTGGCAGATCAGGTTGCCAAAGTAGCAGTTTTGGAGCAGCAGATAAGCGAGCTCAAAGCTGTTATGGAATCCAAAGAAAATGCTCTAAAGACCGCGGAACAAAATGCCTCAGAGCTGAAAGCAAAGATTTCTGAGCTTGAGCAAAAGGTAGCCCAGTTGGAGACCGAGGGCAAAAAGATGGAAGAACTTCAGGCAATGCTGGATCAAAAGAAGGCAGAGCTTGATCAACTTAACGCCAGGATCTCAGAGCTTGAGGGCAATCTGAAGGAATGTGCTGAGATGAAGCTTGAGGCCGTGGATACAGATAGGGATGGCGTACCAAATGAATCTGATCTTTGTCCTAATACTCCTCAGGGAGTAGAGGTTGATAAACTCGGATGCGGTCCAAATCAGGTAATTTTATTAAAGGGCGTAAATTTTGCCTTTGGAACTGCAGAACTAACAGATAAGGCCAAGCAGATTCTTGATGGAGTTGCTGAGATTTTAATGCGCTATCCAGAACTAAAACTGGAAGTCGCTGGTCATACAGACAATATCGGCGATCGCCAGAACAATATACGCCTATCCCAGGCACGGGCTAATGCTGTTAAGAACTACTTGGTGAAAAAGGGAATCTCACCAGACCGGCTTATAGCGAAAGGTTATGGTCCTGATCAGCCCATCGCAGACAACAGCACCCGGGCAGGAAGGGCTGCTAATAGGCGGGTTGAATTAAGGAGAATCCAGTAATAAATTACTAAACTCTCCTTGTTAGGAGAGTAAACTTAATGGATTACTATGGAGGGCCCTGGGAAGACCGGGGCCCTTTTAATTTGTAAAAAATGGCTGGTAAAGCAAAATATAATCATCAAAAAAAGTGCATAAAGATCAGGGGGCTTTCTATGCACAATTTAAAATCCCTTGATCTTGATATTCCCTTGGGGACCTTTGTGGCCATTACAGGCCCTTCTGGTGCTGGCAAATCTTCCCTTGCTCTGGATACGCTCTATGCTGAGTCCCAAAGCAGGTATGTGGAGACCTTTTCTCCTTATGTTCGACAGCTCCTGGAGCGAAGGCCCAGACCTCCAGCAGAGTCTATTGAAAGCCTCCCTGCCGCCATTGCCATAGGCCAGTCAAACCCTGTCAAGAGCGCCCGCTCCATAGTTGCTAGTTTAAGCGATATCACCCATCCAGCTAAATTGCTTTATTGGCGCATAGCCCTTCTTCATTGTCCTGTATGCCAACAGCCAGTAAGAAAAGAAGGCTTTGAATCTGTGGCAGCCTTTTTGAGCAGCAAAGGTCTTAATAATGGCTATGCCCTTATTACTGCAATGGTTTCTGATCCAAACCCCGGGCAGTTGGTAGAACAAGGCTATTTCAGGTTTTTTATTAAAGGAAAGATAGAAAGAATAGAGGAGACCAGCACCACTATTCCAAACCCTGTAGAGGTGATCATTGACCGTTTTGATCTTGGAAAAGTTGGCAGTAAAAGACTCTTTGATGCCTGCAAACAGGGCTTTTCCATAGGCACAGGCGTAATAAGGCTTCATCTTCCAGACGGAACAGTTGCACCCTTCAGCTCATCTCTCCACTGCCCAAGATGTGACAAATGGTTTGAGGAGCCTGGCCCAGATCTTTTCTCTTTTAACTCCCCTTCCGGCGCCTGCCCTGAATGCCAGGGTTTTGGCCGTATAATGGACATTGATTGGGATTTGGTCATTCCAGATCCATCAAAGAGTATAGCAGAGGGCTGTATCAAGCCTTTTGAGAATTGGCAGGATGAAAAGTCTGATTTG
>JAMOVF010000111.1 GCA_027061625.1 Deltaproteobacteria bacterium | reverse complement strand
TTTTTCTTTTTATAAATTTGGATTTTTATAAGCTTGCTATTCATGAAATGATCTTATGCTCAAAAAATTCTTGACCGTTATATCGTGGAGTGATAGGCATATATTAACATTCTCCATTATATTTACTTCAATAAAATTAATAGATGAAAGGAGGTAGCTGTTATGAAACACAAGGTTTCAATCTTAACACTGCTTGCCTTTCTGCTGATGTCTTGTGCGGTTTATGCCGTTCCTACAGACATCACAGTAAAGGTAAAGACAAAAGATGCTAAATTCATTGGGACCAGCATGGGGGGAGCACTGATTACCATAAAGAACGCTGATACAGGCGAACTTCTTGCAAAAGGAGTTACTCAGGGTTCCACTGGAAATACCAAGCTGATCATGAAGAGTCCATGGACCAGGGGTGTTCCGATTTCAACAGGAGCAGCAGAATTTAAGGCAACAATAGACATTAATGAGCCAACCTTGATAGAGGTTACTGCATACGGCCCGTTGGCACAGCGTCAGTCAGCAAATCGTACAAGTGTCACCCAGTGGGTTGTGCCTGGGAAACATATTGTAAACGGGGATGCCTTTATGATAGAGGTCCCCGGTCTTGTGGTAGATGTCTTGTCACCTCCAACTCATATCAAATACAAAGGAGCCACAGAGGTACCTATTCAGGTCAACGTGGCAATGATGTGAGGCTGTCCTATCACGCCAGGTGGCGTGTGGGATGCCAACAAGTTTGAGGTAAAAGCCATAATCAAAAATAAGGGCAAGTTAGTTGCAGAACTTCCATTAACCTATGCAGGCAAACCAAGCCAGTTTGCAGGCAAGTTTTCAGCAGGTCCAGGAGTATATGAAGCCACTGTTTATGCCTATGATGCATTTACAGGCAATACAGGCGTAGATAAGGTCACGTTTATTGTTAAATAGTTCAATAAGCAAATAAGTAAATTACCCAGCCCGGCCTTTTAAGAGGCCGGGTTTTTTTATTAAAATAATGTTAATATTTTGCTGGATTTTCCATTTTTGACAGATATGTTTCTGCTTTAGGCCTTATCTTGTATGGTTTTGTCCTTTATGCAGCTATGCTGGTAATGCTAAAATATTTTTTTCATATTTTAGTGCCTTGCCAATAAAAAGAGGCTTTGTTAGGTTGCATCGGTCTACAGAATATACTGAGAGTATGTTGACACTTAACCAAGCTGCTGAGTCCTTAAATTGTTTTGGTAAAGGTCTTAATAAAAAAATAAAAATCTTATCTTAGATTGAACTTATGATATTAAATTCTATATTTGGTTGGCTTTCAAAAGATCTGGCGATAGATCTGGGTACTGCCAATACCCTGGTTTATGTAAAAGGCAGGGGGATAGTTTTGTGTGAACCTTCAGTCGTAGCAGTGCGTCAAGATATGCGCGCTAAAAAAGTTCTTGCGGTTGGTCAGGACGCCAAAAATATGCTCGGCAAAACGCCAGGAAATATTGTTGCCATACGCCCAATGAAGGATGGAGTGATAGCGGACTTTGAGGTCACAGAGGCCATGCTGCGTTATTTCATTAGAAAAGTCCACAACAGGCGAACTTTGGCCAGGCCGAGAATCATTATTAGCGTGCCTTCAGGCATCACTCAGGTTGAAAAAAGGGCGGTGCGGGAATCGGCCGAATCCGCCGGTGCCCGTGAGGTTTATCTAATTGAAGAACCAATGGCAGCAGCAATTGGAGCAGGGCTGCCTATTACCGAACCCACAGCAAATATGGTTGTTGATATAGGAGGCGGTACTACAGAGGTGGCAGTGATCTCTCTGGCCGGTATAGTTTATAGTAAATCTGTAAGGGTGGCAGGGGACAAGATGGATGAGGCTATAATGCAGCACATTAAAAGGCGTTATAATCTCCTCATCGGGGAACATTCATCCGAGAAGATCAAGATTGAGCTTGGTGATGTCATTCCTGAAGAACCTTATGCTGAAACAGAAATTAAAGGCAGAGACCTAGTTACAGGCGTACCAAAGACCATTGCCATTAACGCTATGGAGATAAGGAATGCCATTGCAGAGCAGATTGAAACTATAGTTGAAACTGTCAAAAGCGCTCTTGAACAAACCCCTCCAGAGTTAGCTGCTGATATTGTTGATAAAGGTATTGTTCTTACAGGTGGGGGCGCTCTTCTCAAAAATCTTGATAAATTGTTGAGAGATGAAACTGGTCTTCCCATTATAATAGCAGATGATCCATTGACCTCAGTGGTTTTAGGTTCTGGCAAGGCCTTGGATAATTTGCATATCTTAAAAGAAATAATGATACATTAAGATATATTTTCATTGAACAATAGGACTCCTGACAAGAAAAAGAATAAGAAACGTTTGGTAACGGCTTGTGCTGTAGGCTTAGTAGCATTGATTCTTTTTTCCATGGTAGGCCTTAGGATTGGGGCACAAAATTTCAGCACGCCGTTTAAATTTCTATTTATGGATGCATCGGCCTCCATTCAGTCCGCAATTGTCAGGCCATACCGTTGGACAAAACAATTTTTTGCTTTTAATGGAGGCTGTCAGGATATTAAAGTTAAAAATCGGGCCTTGTTACAAGAAAATGCCCGATTGCGTCAAGAATTAGTAAAATATCAAGAAGCATATCTGGCTAAAGAGCGTTACAGGAAGTTGCTCAAGATAAAACAGCAAATGGAATATCCTGTAGTATTTGCTCAGGTAATAGGCGTGGATCTAGCCCCTTGGGCAGGTACTATTCTTGTAGACAGTGGGCGTAAAGATGGCGTTTTGCCAGATATGGTTGCTCTTTCGTGGCAAGGTGTTATTGGTCACACTATTGAGTCTTTTCCCACAAGCAGTCGAATTTTGCTTCTTTCTGATCCCAGAAGCCGAATAGCAGCTATAATACAACGCACCAGAGTGAGAGGTGTCTTGAAAGGCACTGGTTCATCTGTATGTTCCTTGGTTTATGTGGAGAAGGGCACAGATGTAGAAGTGGGAGATAAGGTCATAAGTGCGGGCACAGATGGGATATTTCCAAAGGGGCTGCTGCTTGGGAAGGTGAGCAGTATTGATCCTGGCTCAATGGATGGAATTTTTCAGACCATAACAGTTGAACCTTCAGCACACCTTAATAATATCGAAGAAGTATCGATTTTACTTACTACAAGAATGAATGACCAGGCTAGACCATGACCCGCTTTTTGGTGGCTATCTTTTTTGGCTATTTTTTTATCCTATTGGAAAGTGCATGGGGTAGTGGGCTTCAAGTGGGTATGGCAAGAGTGGATTTTTTGATTCCATTGGTAGCCTGGTATGGTTTTAAGACCCCCCTTCCAGACGGATTGTTCTTGGTGTTGCTGCTCGGTATTTTGGCTGAGCCGTTTACAGTTCTAAGTGAAGGAATCTATATGACCATTCTAGTAAGTGCTTATCTTTTGGTTAGATATATCAGTGGGCACATGCCGGGACTAAGGTGGTGGCATAAGGTTCCTGTTGTGGGCTTTGTGGCGGCAGAGAGCCAGATATTGGCAATGTTGCTGAGCGGAGCAGCGCAATTCATATGGCCTTGGGCAATTGTCCAGGGGATATTTGCTGCTATGATTTTTCCTGTTTTAATGTTTGTGCTCGAATTTTCAGAGAATTTTTTAAATAAATTTTTAATAAAAATTAGATTAATAGCATGAAATTTAAACTAAAGAAGAAAAAAATATCTGCTGCAAGAGATGCTTCAATGCGTCTGAAGAAATTTGATGTTCCAGAAATGAAGGTCAATTATGCCAGGATTAAGGCGGCAGGTTTTGTTGTCTTTTTATGTTTTGTAACTTTGATAGCCAGGCTGTGGTATCTCCAAGTTTTGGAATGGCAGAATCTCAGGTCTAGATCTGAGACTAACAGATTCAGACAAGTGCGTCTTGTTCCGCCAAGGGGCAAAATTCTAGACCGTAATGGGCGTGTATTAGCTGGAATGCGTCCTACTTTTAATCTTTGTCTTATTAGAGGTGAGGCAAAAGACCTTGAATCATTATTTAAGAAATTATCGCAACTGTTGGATATCCCCGAAACCAGTTTGAAGATCAGGTTTATCAAAGGCAAGAGCTTACCAAAGTATATGCCTGTGGTATTGAAACGGGATATCAACTGGGAGCAGCTATCAAAGGTGGAGGTGAGGCTTCACAAACTGCCAGGTGTATATATTGAAGCCGCTCCTGGCAGGAAATATCCAGAAGGCAAATTGGCTGCACATCTTATTGGACACCTAGGCCAAATAACAGAGCAGGATTTAGTCAAAGACCGCTATCCTGGGGCAGTGGCGGGCGATCTTGTTGGTAAATATGGTGTCGAAGCTAAATATGATAAAATTTTGCGTGGCGTATATGGCAGCAGAAAGATTGAAGTGGATGCAATCGGCGGCCTTAACCGTGTTGTAGACCAAAAGCCTCCTAAACCTGGTGCAGATATATATCTTTCCATAGACATGGATATACAAAGGGCTGCTGAAGAGGCGTTGGAGGGCAAGGTGGGTGCTGCTGTTGCCATTGATCCAAGAACTGGTCAGCTGCTTGCGTTGGTAAGCAGTCCTGCTTTTGAGCCTGAAGCCTTTGTGAGGGGGTTGGAGCCTGATGAATGGAAGGCTTTGCAAGATCCTGTTTTAAGGCCTTTGTTCAATAGGGCCGTACAAGGCAGATATGCACCAGGTTCAACCTTTAAAATAGTAACAGCTATGGCTGCCCTTGGTGAACATGTGATTGGTGCCCATACAACCTTTAAATGTACCAGCACCTTTAAATTGGGCCGCAGGGTCTTCCGGTGTTGGGACTGGCGGGGCCATGGCACGACAGATCTTTACAAGGCCTTGGTAGAGTCTTGCGATGTCTATTTTTACAATGTGGGGCTAAAACTGGGTATAAGAAAATTGGCCGATTATTCATTTAAATGCGGCCTTGGCAAGAAGACAGGGGTAGATTTGGCGCATGAATCAGCAGGCCTTATACCTACCCCAGAATGGAAAGTTAAGCGTTTTCACCAAAAATGGCAGGGAGGTGAGACCCTTACCATTGCTATTGGCCAAGGATATACTCTGGTAACACCCATTCAAATGGCAAGATTGATATCTTCTGTAGCCAACGGCGGCACTATATACAGGCCTCAGTTTATAGATCAGATCGTAGATTGTTCCGGAAGGGTGAGCAAGTCCTTTCAAAAGGAGGCTCAAGGCAGACTTCCCGCCACGTCTTATCAGCTAGCCCTGATAAAGAAGGCCCTGCTGGGTGTGGTACAAGACAAAAAAGGCACAGGTGGCAGGTGCCGGATAAAAGGCCTGGAGGTGGCAGGCAAAACAGGCACAGCACAAGTTATAAAGCAGGCCAAAAGACGTATGGATGAAAAGATGGCCTGGAAATATCGGGACCATGCCTGGTTTATTGCCTATGCCCCTGCCAAGAATCCCCAGATTGCTGTTGCTGTATTAGTTGAGCATGGAGGGCACGGGGGTTCAGCAGCGGCACCAATTGCAAGACAAATAATATTACGGTGGCATCAGATTGAAAATCCCAGGCCAACGCTTTCTCCAGCCCGTTCAGCCAGCCTGGGTGATGGTTTAGACCATGTTGCAAAGAGATTAGAGAGACATAAGGGTGTTTGAAAGAAATTTTTTAGAAAATTTCGACTGGTGGCTTTTGATCGCCGTCCTGCTGGTTATGGCCATTGGTTTTATTAATTTAAACAGTGCAAGCCTTGCTGCAGGCTATCCCTTTCAATGGAAACAATTGGTTTGGTATGGTGCAGGCCTTGCTGTGGCTTTAGGCTCTTTGCGGTTTGATTACCGCTCACTTTGCCCATATGCATGGCATATTTATGGCGGTATTGTAGTCATGCTTATACTCGTGCTTCTTATTGGAAAGACTGTAGGAGGTTCTCAGCGCTGGATACCCCTTGGCTTTTTTAACTTGCAGCCCTCTGAGTTTGCCAAGATAGGTATGGTAGTGGTTCTTGGCAGTTGGCTTGCCTCAGATGATAAGTCTGAATATGGGTTTTTTGATATGTTAAAGCCCATGGTGCTAACCATGATCCCGGTCTATTTGATTTATAAACAGCCGGATCTGGGCACTGCGCTGTTGATTTTTATTTTGAGCTGCTGTCTCCTTTTTATGGCAGGTATCAAATGGGTGACTGTACTAACATTGCTGGGTTTGGGAGCGCCTATGGCTCCAGTAATTTGGAATATGTTAAAGCCCTATCAGAAGGCTCGTGTTTTTGCATTTTTGAATCCAGAAAATGATCCTCAAGGGAGTGGTTACCATTTGCTGCAATCAAAGATAGCAGTCGGGTCTGGCGGGCTTTTTGGCAAGGGATATTTGCACGGCACCCAGGCCCATTTGAATTTTCTGCCTGAAGTGCATACCGATTTTGCATTTTCAATATGGGCAGAGGAATGGGGATTAATGGGCTCAATAGCGCTTATATTGCTTTATGCCCTGATAATTCAGCGGGGATTGCATATTGCTTATACTTCAAGGGAGCGTTTTGGTTCACTGCTTGCTTTCGGGATCACCTCAATGCTCTTTTTGCAGATCGTAATCAATATTTTCATGGTCTTGGGAATGCTGCCTGTGGTAGGAATTCCCCTTCCTTTGATAAGCTATGGAGGCTCTTCTGTAATTGTCACCATGATAGGTATTGGGCTTCTTTTAAATATAAGGCTTAGAAGGTTTCTCTTTCAGCAGTAAGCTTTGAAAACTCCCTCCAATACCTTAGCACCCGCTTAACATAAGCCTCTGTTTCTGGAAAGGGCGGTATGCCGTTGTACCGCTCTACATTTCCAGGACCGGCATTATAAGCTGCCAGAGCCAGACTGTAATCACCATCAAATAATTCAAGCATCTGTTTGAGATAAAGGGTGCCTCCCCATATATTCATTTCTGGATCTAAAGGATCGCTGACACGCAGTTCTTTTGCTGTTCCAGGCATGAGCTGCATCAATCCCATCGCTCCTTTATTAGATACAGCAGCAGCTTTGCCATTTGATTCAGCCTTTATGACTGCTTTTATCAAGCCTGGGTCCAGTCCAAACCAAAGTGCTGCCTGTTCCGCAATTTTCATATAGTCCAAATAGGATCTTGAAGGGAGCCAAGAACGTTTCTTAAATGAGGTGATACTAACTTTTTTTAATTTTTTTAGAGGCACAAATCTGGAATCGGTAGGACAATTAGTGAAATAGAGCCTGCCTTGTTCATCCCGATATTGATAAATGGTGCCGCTGCCGGCTATTTGCGGCAGCAGCACAAATGTTAACAATAAAATAGGCAATATCCTCATGTATCATTTTTTCGGCACCTTTTCCCAATCAGATAAAAATTTTTCAATGCCTATATCTGTCAAAGGGTGCTTGGCGAGTTGTCCAATGACTTTATAAGGAATGGTTGCAATATCTGCCCCAATTTTAGCAGATTCCAGCACATGGATGGGATTCCTGATGCTGGCTACTAT
>JAMOVF010000110.1 GCA_027061625.1 Deltaproteobacteria bacterium | reverse complement strand
TTAGCCACAAAGCAGGCTGTGAATAACAAGATTTAGCTGTAGTGTCAAGGCACAAGGGCCAAACCCCATGCCAAAACCATCAGCAAAGGCGCTGTTAATCCAAACAGATATCCCAAGCCTTTGTGATTTGCAATATGTGATATCAAAAATTTGTATAGAATAGACCCAAGCACAAGCCCAGACAAAAAACCAAAAAAATGGGCCATAATATCTATATTTCCTTTCCCTGTGCCAAGCATGGCAAGCAGTGCTACTCCAGCACCCAAGGGACGTACTATTGCCTTAAACCCTCTACGCTTCATCTTGAAAACACGAACTGCAATTAGTGAGCCCAATGCGCCAAAAACAGCAGTAGAAGCCCCTATGGAAACATGGCCTTGACCATATAAATGAGCATTTAAGCAATTCCCAATAAAGCCAGACATGATAGTCAAGAACCAGGCAGGACCAGGACCCGTTTCCTCAATGAGCAAAATAACAATAAAGCCTCCAAGCACAACATTGCTAAGAAAATGTGCAGGATCAGCATGCAGCATAAGGGCTGTTAAACATCGCCACCATTCGCCAGAAACTATTTTACCTGCATCTGCTGCACCTGCAGCCAAGGCCTTATATCTGATCTCAGGCAGGAACAAAATAGCCATTAATGCAGATAATGTTAAAATGGTCCATAGGCTTTCTTTTATATATTGGGGTTTGGAAGATTTGGAGCGCTTCAAAGCATCAGCCTCATTTTCTTGCACATATAGATTCACTTCCTGTAACGCCTGTTCCTTCAATAAAGCAGGCACCATGATCAAATAACCAGAATCTGCCCTGACAAGCCAAGTAGGAATATTGCGTGCTGTCAGCACAAGAGACCAGTCAGAAGCCTGCTGCCAAGATACAGCCTCATATTGCATTGGCACAAGATGTGACTTAATGTTATTTGATTCCATATGACTTGCTCCAAAGCCATACTACACATATGAATGAAAAAAGGCTTGAACAAAGATATCCTAAGGCAATCATGTTTGATATGGACGGGGTTTTGCTCGATTCCATGCCTTATCATGTAAAGGCATGGCAAGAGGCATTGTCTGAAATAGGCCTAACTGTACCGCCAGAATTGATCTATCTGCATGAAGGGGCAATCGAGCCTGAAACAGCAGTGAAGATATTTTGTGAAAATGGCTGTTCCATGGATGAGGCTGGCTTCCACAAGCTCTTTTCAAGACAAAGAGAGATATTTTCTAAAAAATACCAGCCCCATGTCAAACCCTATGAGGGGGTAGAAGATCTCTTAAAAGAGCTGCAGGCAAATGGCTGGATCATGTCATTGGTGACTAGTTCGCATAGAGAGGTGCTGGACAAGGTGCTTCCAGACCAAATCCTTGAATTAATGCACTATGTAGTTACCGGTGATGAGGTCAAAAGACGCAAACCGCATCCAGACCCTTATTTAGCGGCCCTATACGCAATTGATGCTGTCCCTGAAAAGACATTGGTAGTTGAAAATGCTCCGGCAGGCATAAAAGCTGCCAAGGCAGCCAATCTCAAATGTGTTGCCCTCACTACCACCCTTTCACCTGAGCACCTCAAAGAAGCTGATGACATTGTTCCCAACCATGAGGCATTGGCTCAATATTTATTTAAACAGCAAAATTAGGTCGAACCGGGTTTGGTGGCATATTCTTTTAAACTTTGAAGCGCCTTTGCGCTGCCCAGGGCCACAATAATATCCCTAGCCCTTAACACAAAATCTGGAGGAGGGCTCACTACCATTTCCTTGTCCTCCCTTTGAACCGCCAGCACAGATGCACCTGTCTTTTGACGAATAGAGGCCTGCTGAAGGCTCAAACCATCTAGATATGAACCCTCTTTTATCTCAATCTGTTCTATCTGAAGGTTGAAACCTGTGGCATGTACAGCAAGATCCAAAAACTCTGTTACTG
>JAMOVF010000109.1 GCA_027061625.1 Deltaproteobacteria bacterium | reverse complement strand
CCAGGGCAGATCTTGCTTGCCCCAAGCCTCCATAGATTGCTTATGGATATGGGGCAGATGATGTTTGTCCTTTCTATAAAAATTTTGGCGCCTGTTTTGGCAATTTTGTTTTTTTCCCAAGCAGCATTGGGAATTCTCGCCAAAGTAGTGCCGCAGATAAATGTGCTTATGGTGAGTTTTAGCCTCAACATAGGGCTGGGGCTCTTTTTTCTTGGGCTCTCAATGCAGCTTTTCTGGCCCATTTTTTCAAAATATTTGGAGCGGAGCTTAAGGCTTATACCAGTAGCCCTTAAGCTTTTTGCAGGTCAGTAAGGAAGGAAAATGGCTCAGGAATCCTTTCAAGAAAGAACAGAACAAGCAACCCCAAAAAGGCGAAGAGAAGCCAGAGAGAAGGGGCAAGTTGCCAAAAGCAAAGAAATATCTTCTTTGGCAGTGCTGTTAGCCGGCACCTTGACTCTCTCCTTTGGAAGCGGCTTCTTCTATCACCATATTTCTGAGCTCATGCGTTACTACTTGAGCAATGTAGGATCAGCCCAAGTGACCCAGGCCAACATGACAAACATGGCTTTGGTGGCGCTTCGCTACTGTGCAACAATTCTTGCTCCATTATTTATTATATTGGTATCTGTCGCCTTTTTAGCAAATTATCTTCAGGTAGGATCTCTGCTGTCCTTTGAAGCAATTAAGCCTAATTTTTCAAAAATCAATCCCCTTGAAGGGCTTAAACGGCTTTTTTCAACCCAGGCAGCAATGGAGCTTGCAAAATCAATTTTAAAACTCATAGTAGTTAGCTGGATTGCCTATGTAACCATCAATGGAGAACTTAAAAATCTTCCTTCTTTGCTCGATTTTTCACCTGGCCAAATACAAACTTATCTCTTTTCAATAACAGGCATTCTCTTCAAGCGCACTTGCATGGTCATGCTGATCCTTGCAGTGCTCGACTACCTCTTCCAACGTTGGGAATTTGAAAAGAACCTCAAAATGACCAAACAGGAAGTCAAAGAAGAGATGAAACAAACGGAAGGAGATCCTCATGTCAAGGCACGCATAAGAAGCATACAGCGGGAAGCTGCAAAAAAGCGGATGATGGCAGACGTTCCCAAGGCAGACGTGGTTATTACAAACCCCACGCGACTTGCTGTTGCATTGAGATATGACTCAGCCGAGATGGATGCCCCCATGGTGATAGCCAAAGGTTCTGGCCACGTTGCTGAACGTATAAAAGAGATAGCACAAGAAAATGGCGTGCCTGTAATTGAGAATAAACCTCTGGCGCAAAGTCTGTACAAGATGGTGGAGATTGGAAGAACCATCCCAGAAACGCTTTACAAGGCAGCAGCTGAAGTGCTGGCCTATGTTTACAAGCAAAAAGGCAGGAGAGGACACAACTAAATGGCAACCGAGGCAGCACAGGCAAAAAGATTGTTTGCCAATGTAAATTTTGACCCCAGCAACCTGCTGGCTGCAGGGGCTGTGGTAGCCATTATGATCATCATGGTCATTCCACTGCCTGCAGGCTTCATGGATATCCTTTTGGCTACCAATATAAGCCTTTCCCTGCTTGTGTTCCTGCTTTCGTTATACATCTATAAGCCTTTAGATTTTCCAGTCTTTCCATCGTTATTATTACTGACCACCCTCTTCCGCCTTTCTCTGAATATTGCATCAACAAGGCTCATATTGCTCCATGGGCATGAAGGCCCTGGTGCAGCAGGGAAAGTGATCATGGGATTTGGCCAATTCGTAGTTGGTGGAAATTATGTGGTGGGGGCCATTGTTTTTGCGATATTGGTGATCATAAATTTTGTGGTCATCACCAAAGGCGCAGGCAGAATCGCTGAAGTTGCTGCCCGTTTCACCCTTGATGCCATGCCAGGAAAACAGATGGCCATTGATGCAGACCTTAATGCAGGCCTCATAGATGAAACTCAGGCTAGAAAGAGACGGCAGGAAATAGCCAAAGAAGCCGAATTTTATGGAGCCATGGATGGTGCAAGCAAATTTGTACGCGGTGAGGCCATAGCTGGCCTTATAATAATGGCCATAAATGTAATCGGCGGCTTTATAATAGGTGTTTTCCAACAAGATCTTGCTGTAAATGCAGCAGCCCAGAGCTATACCCTGCTAACTATAGGCGATGGTCTCGTCTCCCAAATACCAGCTCTTATCATCTCTACGGCAGCAGGCATACTGGTTAGCCGTGCAGCCTCTGAGGCTTCAATGGGGTCTGAATTCATAAAGCAATTTGCCGTACAGCCAGAAGCCCTGGCGGTAACTTCTGGGATTGTCTTCTTTTTTGGCATGATACCTGGCCTGCCAACAATCCCATTTTCAATTATGGCAATTGGTTTTGGTACCCTCGCATATATTGCTTACAAAGAAAAGGCCAAAAAAATTGCTGAAAGCAGGGAAGATGAAAATGTGCCCGCTGTATCAGCAGATGCACCAGAACAGGGCAGTCAAGAGGAAGTTGAAAACCTCTTAAACCTTGACATTTTAGAGCTAGAAGTGGGCTATGGGCTAATTCCTCTGGTGGATGAAGAGCAAGGTGGTGATCTTTTGGATAGGATCAGATCCATTAGGCGCCAATTTGCCCAGGAAATGGGCCTCATCATTCCTCCACTCCATGTCAGAGATAATCTACAGATAGATCCTGGAGCATATATCATCCTGATAAAAGGAGTTGATATTGCTAAGGGTGAGCTGATGATGGGCCATCTCCTGGCCATGAATCCAGGCCATGTCAAAAGGGAAATAGATGGCATTCCAACAACTGAACCAGCATTTGGCCTGCCAGCTCTCTGGATACCCGAGTCAAAACGTGAAGAGGCACAGCTTGCGGGATATACCGTTGTTGACCCATCAACAGTAATTGCCACACATCTGGCTGAAGTCATACGTACCCATGCAGATGAGCTCCTGGGCAGACAGGAAGTGCAAAACCTCCTGGATGCCTTGGCTAAGAATCACCCCAAAGCAGTAGAAGAAGCCACAAGCCAGCTTCCCTTAGGTACTATTCAGAAGGTGCTGCAAAATCTTGTAAGGGAACGGGTGTCTATAAGAGATCTTTTGACTATTACAGAAACCTTAGCAGATTACGCACCCATGACAAAAGATCCAGAGATCTTGACTGAATATGTCCGCCAAAGATTAGGCAGAGCTATTATCAAGCCTCTACTGGGAGAAGATAATTCGCTTGAAGTCATAACTATCGATCCAGTAATTGAGGATCAACTTAGAAATTCCCTGCAACAGACTGAACATGGCAGCTATTTAGCCCTTGATCCTGCAATTGCACAACGAATTGTTGAAGCCACTCAAAAGAAAGTTGAAGAAGCAGCTGCCAAAGGACATCAGCCTGTAATCTTATGCAATCCTGCTGTGAGAAGGCATGTTAAGAAACTGATTGAGCGTTTTATACCCAATATCACTGTAATTTCACATTCGGAACTGCCGCCGGAAATAAAAATTAAATCTATTGGAGTAATAAGATGAGGGGGAGTTTTTAATGAAAATTAAAAGATATGTTGCCAGAAACATGACCCAGGCCCTTCAAAGAATCAAAATAGAACTTGGAGATGAGGCTATCATCTTAGACACCAAAAGACGTACAAAAAAGCAGGTGGAATCCGGCAAGGAAATTCAATACATAGAAGTCACTGCAGCAATAGATCATGAACCAGAACAACAAAAGAGGCCGGATATAGAAAGGAATAACTATGCGCCGTCTGAATCGTTAGACTTGGCCCATACTCCCCTCCTAATATTGCATGAAATATTTTCAGGACTAGGCATGGATCAACGCCTACAAAGAGCGCTGACATGCGAATTTTTGAATGTTTATCATTCACTACCATATGTTTCTTATAAAGATGTGTGGGATTGGCTCAGATCATATTGTCTTAAAACAATTACAGTACAAAAAGAAAGTTTTGAAAAAGGAACAAAGATCAGATGGGCCTTTGTTGGGCCGCCAGGGTCTGGCAAAACAACTAACTTAGCAAAACTGGCAGCCAGGATGAAATTCCAGTTCGGTATGAAGGGAATGCTTTTGACTACAGATACTTACAGGCTGGGTGCTGCACACCAGCTGGAGAGATTCGCTCATCTTATGGACATCCCATTTACAGTTGCCCTAGATCCAAACAGCGTTGCCAAGATATTGGACAACAACACAGATCTTGATTTCATATTGGTTGATACTATAGGAAGAAGTTCTCTTGATCCGGCCCACAAACATGAGCTGGGGCATCTTTTAGGCACCGCATCTCAGCTCAGATGCCAAGTAGTTATATCTGCAACTGACAAAAATGAAGATATAGCTGCTGCAACACGTTTCTATAAAAAATTTGCCACTGTTGGTTGGATTATCTCAAAAATGGATGCCACCAAGTCATATTCAAACCTCTTGATGCCAATTTTAGGAAACCAAATTCCGATAACATATATAAGCACTGGCCAGCGCGTTCCAGAAGATATTACACAGCCATCAGTAGAAATGATGCTGTCTTATCTGCTCAAAATGCCGGCAAGACACATTAAACAACAAGCAAAGACTTCAACACCAAACAGGAAAGTGGCTTAGAGGAGCATATATGAATCAAGCAGAAACCCTAAAACAGTGGAAAATGCAAAAAACAGCAGAAAGGCCAACCACTGTAATGAAGCAAATGAGCCGGAAAAACACCTCCCATTATGCACCAGTGGTGTTGTCTATAGGCAGCGGCAAAGGTGGTGTTGGCAAAACTAATGTAGTTGCCAATCTTGCTGTGGCCTTTTCAAGACTTGGAAAAAAAGTGATGGTGCTAGATGCAGACTTGGGTCTTGCAAATGTAGATGTCCTTTTTGGCCTTGCACCTAAATTTACTATTCAACATGTGTTCAGCGGGGAAAAAGAGTTGAAAGATGTGGTGCTAAATGGTCCAGAAGGAATCCAAGTGCTGCCGGCCAGTTCAGGCATACCTGAGCTTACAAGGCTGCACCCTAGTGAAAAGCTCTTCTTATTAGGAGAGATGGAACAGCTCAACCACTATATTGATTATTTATTGATAGATACAGCAGCGGGTATATCTGACAATGTGCTCTACTTCAACATAGTAGCACAGGAACGCATAATAGTGGTTACACCTGAACCCACTTCCATAACTGATGCCTATGCTCTTATAAAAGTCTTGGCAAACCGTCATGACATAAAACACTTTTCAATATTGGTAAACTGGGCTGCCACTGAGAATGAAGCATATAGAGTATATCAGCAATTGACCTTTGTTAGCGATAAATTCCTTGGGGGTCTGTCCCTACGTTTTTTGGGCCATATACCTAGAGATGAAGCAGTTCCAAGGGCAGTTAATAAGCAAAAAACTGTGCTTCAGCTTTTTCCGGAAAGCAATGCAAGCAAAAGCTTGATGAATATTGCACAAAATTTATTGGATGGAGGGAATAATGCCTATGTTGACGGCAACATCAAATTCTTCTGGAGGAACCTCTTCGGAGTCTAAACACAAAATGAAAAAGAGGCCTAAAATCGTCTTAAAAGACTATACAGAATTTTTCTTCAAAGACGGAAAAAAACTTTCCCCTCAAAAGAGAGAGGAATTGATTATCAAATATACACCTCTCATCAGGTACATAGCTGGTAAACTGGCTATGAGGCTGCCTCCACATATTTCTATAGATGACCTTATGAGTTCTGGTGTAATCGGGCTCATGGATGCAATAGAAAAATTTGATCCTTCAAAAAAGATCCAGTTCAAGACTTATGCTGAATTTAGAATTAGGGGTGCCATGCTCGATGAACTCAGAGCACAGGACTGGGTTCCAAGATCTGTGAGAAAAAAGGCATCTGAACTTGAAAAAACCTATCATAAGCTTGAAAAGAAACTTGGCCGCCCTGCTGAAGATGAAGAAGTTGCAGAGGCCCTGGGCCTTACTATGGACCAATTCTATGATCTTTTGGAGAAAACCAAAAATGTCACCTTCCTTGACATTGAGGCGTTGCGGCGGAGAATGCCCGAAGGAAGCGATGAAGATCTTTTTGACCTTATTGCAGATGACTCCGAATCAGATCCTTTTATTCAGCTTAATTTAACCGAAGTAAAGGAGCTGCTTATTAATGGTATCAATGAACTCCCGGAAAAGGAGCGTCTGGTGCTCTCCCTTTACTATTATGAGGATCTGACCATGCGCGAAATTGGTGAAATCATGGGATATACAGAATCCAGGATATCACAAATGCATACCAAGGCTATTATGAGATTAAGGGCATCCCTTTCTGAGATTGCCAAAGAATCTGAGGGCTTCTTGCCATAAAGAAACCTTGTAGAAAATTGAAAGGGGAACCGATACAGATAGAAACAATAAAAATTTTAGCCTGGAGGGAAAAATGGCTATTGATCCTGGCATGAAGATACTAATAGTTGATGATTTTGCTACTATGAGGCGTATTGTAAAAAACATCTTGACTCAACTCGGTTTCAAGCATTTTATAGAAGCCGACGATGGTTCAGTCGCATGGGATATTCTACAGAAAGAAAAGGTGGATTTTATAGTTTCAGACTGGAATATGCCCAATATGACAGGTATTGACCTGCTCAAAAAAGTACGGGCTGATGAACGCTTTAAAGACCTGCCCTTTCTCATGGTCACTGCTGAGGCTCAAAAGGAAAACATCGTAGAGGCGGTTAAGGCACGTGTAAGTAATTATATTGTTAAACCATTTACACCTGAAACATTGAGTGAGAAAATAGAAAAGATATTTGAATAAGAGGACAATTGGAAGAGCGGCCAGACAAAGAACTGAAACAAGACGCATCTGACGAAATAAGGGAAGAAGATCTTCCTGATGAAGATGTGGATCTGGATGGGCTTATAGCCCAGGATGAGCCTGAACCTGAAGACACATTGGATGAAGGCCGAGAAATAGAATCTAATGATGGAGATGTTCAAGAGTCTGATAATGCTTCCACTGATGCAGATGATGAAATTGGTATCTCATTAGATGATGATGAATTATGGGATGATGACAGCGGCCTTGATGAAATACCCCTATTTGAGGATGATCTTGAGCAATTAGAAGAAGAAAATGTCACAGAAGATTTTGTAGAGGATAACTCAGCAACAGGGCCTGAAGATCAACTTAACAACAAAAATGAAGAAACCGATGCTGCATTTTCTGCCGAACAAAATAATGAAGCTGAAACTACAGAAGACACTTCACTCCCTGAGGAAAATGCCCAGCTTCTAGCCCAGCCCAAAAGTTGGCTTGGATGGCTAATAACAGCTATATCCAGCCTGCTACTTATGTTTGGGGCCTTTGTTTTATATAGGCTATATACGACCCCCTACCCTGTTCAGCAGCCTGTAAAAACAGATCAAACAGCAGTTACAAGCCCAACAACAAAGCAAAAGACTGCCCAGCAAATTCCAAAAACACCCCAGCCAGAACCCAAAAAAGCAATAGTTTCTGAAAAAACAGGACCTGAGAATCATTATCGCTCAAGTGGGCAGTGGGAAGTCATGGCGCTTGCACCATTCTTAATACCAGCATATCAAGGAGGAGAGCTGGTCTTTTTTAAAGTGCAAGTCTCTCTTACAGTTCCTGATATCGAAACCAAAAGGGCATTTATGAGACAAGAGGCCAGAAT
>JAMOVF010000108.1 GCA_027061625.1 Deltaproteobacteria bacterium | reverse complement strand
ATAAATTGGAAGTGTGGGTGGAAATGGATGAAGCCACATTTGCAGATGGAATCGGGGCATTGGAGGCCCTTAAAAAGAAGCTTGAAGCAGAGATGCTGAATGAGCTCTATATTAATGCAAAGGTGAAGCTCGTGGAGCCTAAGACCTTGGAACGGAGCATGGGTAAGGCCCAAAGGATAATAGACAAGAGGCAGGCCGAAGGGGGTAAGAAATGAGAAGCAAATATGGTGTAAAACAACTCTCTATTTTTCTTGAAAATCGTAAAGGGCGCCTTTTAGAAGTAACAGAGGTATTGAAAGACGCCGGCATAAATATAAGGGCCCTTGCCATGGCTGAATCTGCTGAATTCGGTATATTGAGACTTGTTGTCAACAATCCTGAGAAGGCAAAGACCGCCCTTTCAACTGCAGGATTTACAGTTAAGGAGCAGGATGTATTCGCTGTTGAAGTGGAAGACGCTCCAGGAAGTTTTTATAAGGTTGTAAAAATATTGGCCGAGGCAGATATAAATATAGATTATACTTATGCCTTTGTGGGCGGCACCCAAAAAGCGGTCTTGGTATTCAAGGTTCCTGAAGAGATGCTTGAAAATGCCCTGAAAGCCTTGTCAGAAGGCGGTGTAACCTTGGTAGAGCCGCTATTTTTTTATGATTAAAGGAGGTTGAGCGCAAACTTATGAAAGGGGTGTGGAAATGAAGACAAAATATATCTTTATTACCGGCGGGGTGCTCTCATCCCTAGGCAAAGGCCTTGCTGCAGCTGCCATAGGTGCATTGCTGGAGGCACGGGGACTGCGGGTTACCTTCCAAAAATTGGATCCATATATAAACGTGGATCCTGGCACAATGAACCCCTTTCAGCATGGTGAAGTATTTGTTACCGATGATGGAGCCGAAACTGACTTGGATTTGGGGCATTATGAGCGCTTCACCCATGCCAAACTCGGCCAGCGCCACAACTATACCTCTGGAAGGATCTATCACACTGTTATTTCCAAAGAAAGGCGGGGAGATTATCTGGGTGGAACTGTACAAGTTATTCCCCATGTGACTGATGAGATAAAAGAGGCAGTAATCCAGTTGAATGGGGAGGCAGACATTGCCATAGTGGAAATTGGCGGCACTGTAGGAGATATTGAGGGTTTGCCATTTCTTGAGGCAATCAGGCAGCTTCGTGGAGACCTCGGAAAAGAAAATTCGCTTTATATCCATGTTACCTATGTTCCCTATATAAAGGCAGCAGGCGAGCTTAAAACCAAGCCTACGCAGCACAGCGTTAAGGAATTGCGCTCTATTGGAATCCAGCCCGATATCCTCATTTGCCGTTCAGAAATGCCCCTTTCCTCAAGTATCAAGTCCAAAATAGCCCTGTTTTGTGATGTGAAAAATGAAAGGGTGATAACCGCCAGGGATGTTGACTGCATTTACAAGGTGCCCCTCAGATTCAGAGATGAAGGCCTTGATGACAGGATCGTGGAAGCCTTGAATATGTGGACCAGGGAACCCGTTATGAATGAATGGGAAGACCTGATTGCCAGGATAGAAGATCCTCAACATGAAGTGCGCATAGCCATGGTGGGCAAATATGTAAATTTGCGGGAGTCCTATAAGAGTCTTAATGAAGCCTTGTTTCATGGAGGTGTGGCCAACAGGGCCAAGGTGGAGATCGATTTTATAAATTCTGAGGCTGTAAGGGGCGAAGAACTGGAAAAACGCCTGGAAGAAGTTGATGGCGTGTTGGTGCCTGGTGGATTTGGCTCAAGGGGTATTCCTGGTAAGCTTGAGGCCATAGGATATGCCAGGGAGAATAATGTGCCATTCTTAGGCATATGTTTAGGGATGCAGCTTGCTGTAATAGAATTTGCCAGGAGCAAGGCAGGCTTGCCTCTTGCTGATTCAACAGAATTTGCTCCTTCCACCCCTGATCCCGTAATTTACTTGATGAAAGAGTGGTATGATTACCGCACAGACACGGTGCAGGTGCGGG
>JAMOVF010000107.1 GCA_027061625.1 Deltaproteobacteria bacterium | reverse complement strand
ATTTTGGGGACGGTATCGTTTTATATTGTTTCTAGGGGTTGGACAGGGCAGAAAACACTCTGCCTACAAGGCGGCATGCAGGCCGAGGAGGAAATAAATTTCTTTGCGCATCTCTTTTAAAGCGCCTGCTGAAAGATCACGCGGATGCGGATAATCCAAGTCCAGGTCTGCCTTTATTTTTGCAGGGCGGTCTCCAAGCACTATCACCTTGTCTCCAAGCTGGAGGGCCTCATCAATATCGTGGGTAATAAAAAGGATAGTGGTATCAAACATGGCGTGAACATTTAACATCTCCTCACGCATCTGGAGTCTAGTCACAAAATCGAGCGCTCCAAAGGGCTCATCCATAAAGAGTATATCTGGTTCGCTTATAAGCGCCCTGGCAACCTCTGCCCTGCGTCTCATTCCTCCAGAAAGTTGATGAGGATAATGATTCCCAAATTCAGCCAAGCCCACCATATCAAGATATTCATTAACCTTTTCTTCTTTGGATTGCTTATCATCATCTGAATTTAATATGCCCAAGGCGATATTCTCTTTGGCTGTCATCCAAGGAAATAGGCCGTCTTCCTGAAAAACAAAGATGTGCTTGCTGCTGGGACCGTTTACCTCACTGCCGTCAATAAGAACTGTTCCTGCAGTAGCCTCTTCAAACCCAGCCAAGATACGTAGCATAGTGGACTTACCGCAACCAGAAGGGCCAACTATGCACGTAAACTCCCGGGGCTTGACCGAAAAAGTAATACGGTCCAGCACCAGGCATTCTTCTCCCTGCTTACACTGGGTGGAATAGCGGGCCAGGGCACGGCGCTCCAAATAAACTTTCACTAGATCCTTTACAAGGATTTTTTCTACCTTCTGAACCGTTTCCACTGCACCTCTGGAATATACTCCAGCCTCTTCATCACATTATCCAATCCCAGCCCCAAAATGCCTACAACCACCATGCCTGCAATTACATTGGTCATGTTCAGCGAATTTCTGGCATCAATAATCAAATATCCCAAGCCGCTTTTTACAGCCATCATCTCTGCTGCAACAATCACCAACCATGCTGTGCCAAGTGTTACCCTCAGACCTGTTACTATTTCAGGCAAAGCAGCTGGCAACACCACAAATCTTAAAAAATGCCACCCACCCATATCCAGATTCTGAGCCACCCTCAAATAGGTGATCTTAACAGACATCACACCTTCTATAGTGAACAAGAGTATAGGAAAAAATGAGGCTAAAAATATCAAAAAAATAGCTGGTACATCGCCTATACCAAACCACAAAATAGCCAAGGGAATCCAGGCTAAGGGAGAAATAGGCCTTAAAAAGTGTATAAGAGGATACAAAAAATGCCTTGGACGCTGCCTCAACCCCAGAAAAATTCCCAGAGAAACTGCCAAGAGCGCGGCTAAAAGATAACCCCATGTAACCCTGAATAGACTAGCAACTGAGTGTCTTATTAGCTGCCCTGACAGCAAAAGCTCCCAAAGGCCTTGAGCAACAGAAAACGGGCCAGGAAGCACAGCAGCATTTATTGAAAAAAAACGCACACCTGCTTCCCAAAGAAAAATAATCAATAAAAAAACAGGAAGGCCCGCCTTAAGATTCCTCATTATTGCTCCTGATTAAAGATCTATCCTCTTTATCGGGAATGGCTGAAGCAGGCTTTATTTGTGAAGGACAAATCTGGGGACAGGCAAATCTTTAAAAGCAACTATAGCCATGGCATTGGATATAAAAAACAACTCAAAGATTTGCCTGTCCCCTGGTTTGTTACAACAAACATTATCTTGGCGGAACTCCTAGATTAAAAGCCCTTACCAAAAAGACTGCCATTTGAGCCCTTGTCACTGGCTGCTCTGGGCAATAATTTCCATTTCCGCAGCCTGAAGTTATACCTTCATCAGCTAGTTGCTCAATCCATCCAGCTGCCCAGTGATTTGTAGGAACATCATTGAAAGTTCCAACTGGAGAAGGTGGGCTATGATCTGAACCAAACATAGCTCTCAG
>JAMOVF010000106.1 GCA_027061625.1 Deltaproteobacteria bacterium | reverse complement strand
TTCCAAATCTTCTTCCTTATCAGTACTGGTCTTTTTGGAAGTTTGCTTTTCACCGCTCACACTTCGTGACTCGGCTTTGGGATTGGGCGGTCCAGACTTTGAGCTACAGCCCTGCAAAACAAATACGGCACATATAACGGTAAGCAATATAAAAAAATTTAATTTAATTTTCTGCAATCCAAACTCCATAATTTTGTTCATTCTGTGCGCAGACTCTAGCCTTATGGCAATGAGACGTCAACACCGCCTGGCATGGGTTTGAACAAAAAAAGCGGGGGTGGTTACCCCCGCTCTCGGTCTCATAATAACCAGCTTGGTTAGAAGTGGTATGTAATAAAGCCCATGAGAGACTGAACTGTCACATCTTGGGAGCCATATACATACTCTTCTTCATCTTCCACGTCACTGTAGAAGTATTTGAGTCCAAGGCCCACCTTTGGTGTCAAGGCATAGGATGCACCAATCTCGATCTCCATATCTTTGAAATCAAGATTGGAATAACTTGACATATCATTCAGATAAAAGGTGTCATACAGATGAGGCATATTGGGATTTACTGAAGTGGTATCCATCCAGATCTTGAGATCCTGCTGGAAGAATGCCGGCAGATGCCCAAATTCCAAATCAGTTATATTCCCGCGCCCCATGGTATAACTGGCGTTGGCTGTAAAGCTGAAACGCGGCATCGGGTTCCAGGCAGCGCTGGCCATAATGGTGTGAGCCTCTGTCCTGTAATCCATATCTGTGTGTTCCGAACCGTACCGGTCCGTTGTGATCAAGTTAGCTCAGCCATCGTAAATGGCTATACAATAGACCGATTCGGTTTTGTTGTTAAAGTAGTTGTATCCAGCTGTGAAGACCATCTTCTCGCTCATATTGAAAACGAGATTGACTCCGCCATTAAAAAGGTCCTCTTGCCAGTCCCTACCATCAATTTCACTATTTTCTGCATAGCGGTATTTGGCATAAAAATTGGTGGCAAAAAGGCTGAACGGACTCCAGTTGGTCTTGAAGGTCAGCTCATGGACAGTATCTGGCTGATTACTCCTTTCTGCAATCCGCTTTTCATAGATTGTGGGCCTGTAAGAACGGTCATATGTATATAGATCGGTCTTTGGTCCAGCATAGGCACCAAAGGAGTTGTTAGGCGTACACATAGCCTTGCGAAGGGCATAGGCATCATCAATTAAGTCTAGCTTATACCCTAAGCTGAACCTGAGATTGTGATTCAATCTGTAGTCAGCAGTAAGTTTGAATTTATGCGCTGTGGTATCATCTGGCACATTATGATATTCAGCATTGTCCCTGTCTTCGTAATGGAACTCATAACCACCGCGCAAGGTCAAGCCGTGCATAATCCGCCATGCGATATCAACTCCGATAGAAGTAATATCCATATCATAGCCAGATTTACGTTTGAAATCCCAGTATCCAGCACCAACTCCATATTTATCGCCTAAAACAGCACCAGTAGTCAGATTAGCCCGGTCATTCACATCCACAAAAGGTTCATCATTGTCCAGGGTTTGATATTTACCATGGACAGTCAAGGATAGACCTTTTCTAAGCTTTGAATGCCACTTTCCTGTCACTGTGGTGCTTTCAAGCTCAATCTCTTCACCAAAATAGCCCAGCAGGGCATTATAGGGGTGATCCACAGACTCATTCGTGCTTTTAGAATATACAAAGGCCGCTGTCACTGTGTTGTGGCTGTTAAGATCCCAGCGCGCCTTTACAGTATGAGTATCTTTTGTGGATTCCGGCATTCTGTTAAAGGGCAAAGGGCCATTTGTGCCATCAAACTGGAGCCGGTCTGAGAAAAGCTTAACATGCTTTGGTGCAGCCAACTTATTATAGGTGTTAAGCATGTCGCTGCTGTCCTCCTCAAATTCCCTGTGCAAGAAGGAATATTCCAAGGCAAGGGCCCCCATGGAAAAAGCAATCTTGGGCATAAAATCCCTTGTGCTCTCATCTATGGATTTTCTATATGCTTCCACGTGACATGCGGAACACTTACTCATGGTCCTGGCCTGATCACATCCCTTCCTGGTCTGACTTCTATAATCAAGCCCAATCTTTACTCCTGGAAGCTGGGGGATATTGAGTTTTATTGAATTGTTCCATACGGAATAAGTTATACCAAATTCAGCTTCAGGGTCATGGTCAGTGTGATACACCGCTGCTGAACCGACTGTGGCAGCTTTGCCCAATGAGCCTATCCCAAACCCTGCCGGCTTGGCCGGGTTGGCTTCTGTCCCAGAAGTATTCTTGAAGATATGGGCCATCAAGTTGGAGAGCTCATCATGGCCCAGTCTGTGGAAAAAGCGGTTGTAGTTAGTTTTGTAATTGAGGATGCGACCAAAAGAAGCAGCAGCTCCATATTCCTGGTCATCGCCATCCTGGTAATGACCTTCTGCGTCCAGGCTTAACTGGCTGCTTCTAAGGCTCAAGTCTCCGCTCAAATCCCAGGTGCGGTTTTTTTCAATTATAGAATTGTATTCTGTTCCAAGGCCTACAGCGCCATCTTCATCATTGTCAATGTCATCCATTGTGACTGTTCCACCAATGCTGATCTGGCCTTCAAGGGCCTTTTCCTCAGCCGCAGCGCCAGATACAGATGCTAACGCCAAGGCCAAGAGTGCAATAAGACTAATGTAAAGCTTTTTCATTTGGCTTCACCTCCTTGGCTATCGTGTCAATGCCCTGCCAGCGCCTGGTACAGACTGTGACGGCATATCTGAACCATGAACCATTTGATGGCACTGGGTGCATTTGGTCATAAATGACTTCTGGAAACCGAAATTAGTTGGTCCAATGATATTTTTGCCATCGCCAGGTGCCTTGACTGTAGCAACATTATTGGATGCCCTGGCTGCATGGAAGTGAGCCTCATGACACTGCAAACAGATAAATGGCTCCTGCTGCCTTAGTAGATTGTTGGCAACTGTCCCATGGGGTTCATGGCAAATCAGGCAATCTTCTACCACTGGATCATGCTCAAAGACAAAGGGACCCTGATAACGGGCATGACACTTCAAGCAAAGATCATTCACCCGTTCATCTGTCTTGAGCATACCGCTTTCTGTAGAAGTGCTGCCATGTGGATTGTGACAATCACTGCAGCCCATCTTGCCTTCTTTAACAGGATGGTGGGACATCATATATCCCTGTGATACAACATCTTGATGGCAGGTAGCGCATAAATCCAGCTCTTTCTTTACCAAGAGATTCTTATTGCGATTATGATGAATCTTATGGCATTCAGTACAGGCCACATCATTTTCAGCATGAGCAGATCCGGCCCAGTTCAAACTCTCATGTGTTGAATGGCAAGTGGTACAGACACCAGCCACCTCTTCAGGTTCAATTCCCTCTTCTCCAAATCTGATGATCTTTTCTGTATCACCATCCCCTTCTGTGTGAAGTGATGCCGGCCCATGGCAGCTTTCACATCCAGTTTTATAACCGCCAGCTACTTCAAAATCTGCAATGCGCATATGCACATTAAAACGGTCAGCATCAAAACCTTCATGACAATCCAAACAGGCCTCGCTGCCCACATATGTCGCACCAGGGGCAACTTCAGGGGCCTTTATAACGCTGGCACGTTTGCCAAGCGTTGTACAACCCAACATTAGGGCTGCGCCTATTGCTACAATTACAATCTTTTTCATAACTCCCTCCGATTCCCTCTTATCCAAGCCTTTAAATGGATAGGTATCGAATTTTTACATTCTAGCCTAGAACACCCAATTAACGACTATTATTCTTGATTATCACCCCCCTTTTTCTGGTTTAATTTAAAAACCAATTTTTAACCTCTCCTTTTTCTAGTCCCTAACATTTTGCTACTATTTTGATTAAAAACAAAAGGCCATCCTGTATTCACAAGATGGCCTTTAAAATATTCAATGGCTTTTATGCTCTTTTAAACGTACCCTAAATAAACCCCAACGGGGTCTATTTTTTACTGATCAGTAACAACGGTTAACCAATTTCAATCAGTTGGCCCCTCCTCAAAAAAATTGAACTATTTCATTTTAAATTAAATTTACTTGTGACACAATTTACATTTCATGTCAAGTTAATGTTGCAATTAGTTACAGTTCCAAACTCTGGGCACTAGTGACACCTTCCTTGCTTTTAAGCTTCTCCAAAACATCCTCGGTCACAGGTTCATCCACTGTCAAGAGAATTACATTCCTATTGTGCCCAGGATCTTGCCCAACATGCATACGCGCAATATTGAGACCAGCTTCCCCAAGCGTAATGCCTATAGTACCTATTACCCCTGGCCTATCTTCGTTATAAATTAACAACATATGGCCTTCTGGCAAAGCCTCCAGCCTGAAATCATTTATACGCACAATGCGGGGTTCTTTTTTGCCGAAAATGGTGCCAGCTATGGTATTGGTGCTGTCACTAGCCCTTACTGTCACAGTCAGCAAGTTGGTAAAATCTTCAGCAGTCTTGCTTTTGGATTCTACCACCTTAATACCCCGCTCTTCAGCAAGCACAGGGGCATTCACAAAGTTCACCTCTTCCTTCAAAGCTGGCGTCAAAATACCTTTAAGCAAAGCAACAGTAACAGGCACTGTATCAAAATCAGCCACATCTCCTTCATAGGTTATTTCAATCTCCTCCAGGCCTCCTTTGGCAATCTGCGCATGGAACATACCGATTTTTTCAGCCAATGAAAGGAAAGGGCCAAGACGGGAAAGGGCCTCGCCACTTACAGAAGGCACATTAACTGCGTTTCTCACCTCTCCTTTAATCAGGTAATCAGCCAATTGGCGCGCTACGGCCAAGGCAACATTTTCCTGGGCCTCCTTTGTAGAAGCACCCAGGTGTGGAGTACAAATAAAATTATCCAAGGAGAGCAGAGGATTTTCAAGGGTAGTGGGCTCCACTTCAAACACATCCAAGGCAGCGCCTCCCAGATGGCCAGATTTCAAATATTCATATAAGTCTGCCTCATTTATTATGCCTCCCCTGGCGCAATTCATGACCATGGAGCCTTTTTTCATCTTAGAAAAATATTTTGCATTAAGAAGCCCCTTGGTTTCCTTGGTAAGAGGGGTATGAACAGAGACATAATCAGCAGTGGAGAAGAGTTCATCCAGATCAACCAGCTCAACACCGATCTTTTCTGCCATATCTGGATGGATGTGCGGATCAAAGGCTATGACCTTCATTTTCATGCCTTGGGCAATTTGGGCCACAATACTGCCTATACGCCCTATACCCACAATTCCAAGGACCTTGCCTGCTACTTCTCTGCCTTGGAATTTTTTCTTTTCCCACTTACCCGCCTTCATAGAAGCTGTGGCTTGAGGGATATGCCTGGTGAGAGCTAGCATCATTGCTATGGTGTGTTCAGCAGCAGAATTGGTGTTTCCACCTGGAGTATTCATCACCACTATTCCCCGTTTATTGCATGCGGGTATATCCACATTATCCAGACCTGTGCCTGCACGGCCCACGACCTTCAATTTTTCTGCTGCATCAATAAGATCTTGGGTTACCTTTGTATTGCTCCTGATAATAAGCCCATCTGCATCTTTGATGATGGCTTTCAGTTCTTCTGGGGAAAGGCCAAGGTGCTCTTCCACCTCCAAGCCAGCTTCTTTCAATATTTCAATGCCCTCTTGGGCAATTGGATCTGTAATAAAGACCTTCATATCAGCTTCTCTTTCTCCTTATTATTTTTTCTTCTTCAATTATTGGCAAAATATTCTAAGGCAGCCGCCACTCCCTTTCCAAGCTCTATGGGATGTCCTAGGGATTTGAGAGCCCTTTCTATGGCAGAAAGTGCAATTATCATATCCCACTCAGACAAATGGCCTATATGGGCAATCCTGAATATCTTACCTTTGGCTTGAGCTTGGCCTCCGGCAATCGTAATGCCATAATCTTCGCGCAGAATTTTAACCACTTCCTGCCCATCTATACCCTGGGGGGCCTTGATAACGGTTATGGCCTCACAAGGCGCCTTTGAAAAGAGTTCTAGCCCCATGGCCTTTACCCCTGCCTTTGTCCCTTCTGAAAGCCTCTTATGGTGCAGGAAAAGTCCTTCAAGGCCCACGGACTTTATCTGTTCCAGCACCACGCCAAGGCCGATTATCAATGAAACTGCCGGGGTATATGCTGTAGTCTGGCGTCCTATGGCCTTGCGCTCTTTTAAAAAGTTGAAATAATATTTTGGCATTTTGGATGTTTCACACATGGCCCAAGCCTTTTCACTGACGCTCACAATGGAAAGACCCGGCGGCAGTGCCAGAGACTTTTGAGAGCCTGTAACCACAACATCAAGGCCCCATTCATCTGTTTTCAGCTCATATACACCTAAAGCACTTATGGCATCCACTACAAGAAGCGTTTCCGGCCTTTCTTTGAGTAATTCTCCCAAGGCCTTGACCGGATGCTTTACACCAGTAGAAGTTTCATGGGCCTGTACAAAAACTGCCTTGGCATCAGGATGATCATCCAGGACCTTTTTGACCTCTGATGGATCGACTGCCTGGCCCCATTCAACATCTATATTGATTGGTTTAGCCCCATAGGCTTCACAAAGCTCAGCCCAGCGTTCACCAAATTTCCCTCCTCTTACAACTATGGCTTTATCCCCTGGAGACAAAAGGTTTGTTACAGATGCCTCCATGCCGCCTGTGCCAGACGAAGCGAAAATTAGAATATCATTTTGAGTCTGATAGAGATATTTGAGATCCTCCCTTACCTTTGTCAAAATCGCGGAAAATTGGGGCGACCTGTGGTGAATAATGGGCTCGGACATCCTGCTCAGCACCTCAGGTGCCACGGAAACTGGACCAGGTGCCATTAGGTAGCGTTTCTTCATGTCAAAAATCCTCTCTCCGAAATGGTGAAATCTTTTATCCTACTTTCAAGGCCAGGTGTCAACCCTTGGCACCCCACCCGCCCCCTCCAGGCGTTCTTATTTCCAGCTTATCACCAGCCTTAACCCGGAAGGTTCCTTTGCCAGGAAGCCGAATTTCATCACCATTTTCTCTGCTTATAAACAAATTTTGCCCTTTGGCAGCGCTTTGGCCGCCAAACAAACCATAGGGGGCCTTGCGTCTCCTCTCTGTGAGTAAAGTCACAATGGCCTCCTGCAGGAATAGATAGCGCCTTACCATTCCCTGACCGCCTTTAAAGAGCCCTTCACCTGCAGAATGTTTCCTCAAACTATAAGACTCAACACGAAATGGATATGTCTGTTCCAAGGCCTCTATAGGAGTATTAAGAGTATTTGTCATATGTGTGTGAACGCCTGAGAGACCGTCTGCACCCTTAATGGCACCCATGCCTCCACCAATAGTTTCATAATATGTGAAGGCTTCTCCATCAGGCCAATGGCCGCCAATAGCAATATTGTTCATGGTGCCGCAGCTTGCTGCAGGAATGAGATCTGGTACCGCCTTAGACAAAGCACCCAGAAGCGTGTCAACAATCCGCTGGGAGGTCTCCACATTGCCAGCAGCTACTGGAGCAGGATGGCGGGCGTCTAATATGGTGCCGGGCTTGGTTATAATCTTTATAGGCCGTAACGATCCGCCATTTATAGGATAACCGCTACCTAGCAAAGAAAAAAAGACATAATAAGTCGCAGATGCAGTGACGCTTTTTACGGTATTAAGGCCGGTTTTAAGTTGAAAAGCGCTGTCACTGTAATCTACAATTACATGGCTGCCTGAAATAGAGACACCGCACTTTAATGGGACCGGGTGATCAGAAAGGCCGTCATCATCCAAAAAATCTTCAAAAAGATATTGGCCATCAGGCATTTCGGAAATCAAAGATTTCATAACCCGTTCACCATATTCCAGCAGAGGATCTATACGTTCATAAAGCAGTTTAAGACCTTCTTTC
>JAMOVF010000105.1 GCA_027061625.1 Deltaproteobacteria bacterium | reverse complement strand
ACTGGCCTATAACCGCGATCTCCAAGAAGACAAAGAGATATTGTTTGATGCCCTGGATACTGTTGCTGCTTCTGTAAAGGTGATGTCTGCACTTATTCCTGAGATAAGGCCAAGGAAAGAAAAAATGGAACAGGCCCTTCTGAAAGGATTTGTCACTGCCACAGACTTTGCTGACTATCTAGTTCAAAAGGGAGTGCCTTTCAGAACAGCTCATGAAATTGTTGGCAAGGCAGTGGCAAAGTGTGCTGAAAAGGGTATGGAACTGCATCAGCTGTCATTAGATGAATTGAAAGAGCTCAATCCACTCATTGATGAAGATCTCTATGAGGTGCTCACCCCCAGAGGCTCTGCAGAATCCCGTAAATCAAAAGGAGGGACGGCTCCTACTAAAGTTCGGGAAGCACTGAATGAGGCACGAAACTGGCTCAATAGCAACGGAGTTCCGCTAAATGAACGTTAGACATAGCAAGGGTCTGAATATTACCCTTCTCCTGATCTTTACATTTTTGTTCCTTAATGGATGCGGCAGAAAAGCCCCTCCTGTACCGCCAGGAACACTAAGGCCAGTTGCCATAAAAGATCTCTCATGCCGTTTCAAGCCACAAGGTGTAGAGCTCAGCTGGACAGTGCCTATAAGAAATCACGATGGCAGTCCGCTGGTCAAGATCAAGGAATTTCATCTTTTCAAAGCTGAACTGGATCTTAAAGATCGATGTGGTGGATGCCCTGTCTCCTTTGGACCTCCAATACGGATTCCCTTTGAAGCAAAACCTGAAGAGGCCAGAAAAGTTTACTATGAAGACCGCACGCTTAAAGAAGGGAAACGGTATATCTATGAAGTGAGAACGGTCAAAAGCTGGTTTGTGGCCAGTGACCCATCAAACAGGGTGGAAATAGTTTGGCATTCCCCGCCGGAACCTCCCAGCGGCCTCAAGGCATCATCAGTTAAAAAGGGGATAAAACTTGAGTGGCAGCCTCCTCATAAGTGGACCAATGGCAAACAAATAGACAAACCAATTTTCTACCGAGTTTACAGGGCCAAAGCAGAAAGCAAGAAATGGAAACTTTTAAAGGACAGACTCCAAAAAAATTACTATTTGGATAAGAAGGCAAAGGAGAAAATACGTTATCGATACAAAGTTTCTGCAGTGCTTCCATTCCACGGAACTCTGATAGAAGGCCAGGCGACTGAACCTGTTACCATAGAACCAAAAGATTTGATACCACCAGAGCCACCCAAAGGCCTTGTGGCCGTGGCCACCAAAAATGGTGTTGAATTGCTCTGGAAAGACAATCGGGAACCTGATTTGGAGGGTTATCTCATATATCGCAAAGACCCAAAAGGCAGAGTGAAGCTACTTAACAACCTGCCTATTCCTTTGCCTAGATATGTGGACAGGGAGAAAAAGAGGCCTGGACGCTATTATTACTGGGTCACTGCAGTAGATGACGCACAGCCTCCCAACGAAAGCAGGCCTTCCCAAAAGGCTTCAGTTTATATTGGCAAGTAAAGGTAAAAATCAGTATGGATCTATTCAACTTTATTGCAGGCAAATTACATTGCGAAGAGGTATCTGTTGCAAAAATCGCTGAGGAAGTTGGCACGCCTTTCTATCTTTACAGCGCAAACACGCTAAAAAGGCATATATCTGCATTTAACAACGCCCTTTCCAGCCTGGATCATCTGGTCTGTTTTGCTGTAAAGGCAAATTCAAATCTACAAGTCCTCAACATTGTTGGAAAGCAGGGGGCTGGAGCCGATATCGTTTCAGGCGGAGAGCTTTTCAGGGCCCTAAAGGCGGGGATTCCTGCTGAGAAGATCGTTTACTCTGGCGTAGGTAAAACCAAGCCTGAAATCTCGCAGGCGCTTGAAGCAGGAATTCTGATGTTCAACATGGAGTCTCTTGAAGAGATGGAGGCCATTTGCAGCGTGGCGGCCAATCTTGGAAAGAAAGCGCAGGTTTCATTCAGAGTCAACCCAGATGTGGACCCCAAAACGCACCCATATATTTCAACAGGCCTGAAAAAAAACAAGTTTGGCCTTCCCATTGTGGAAGCGCTGGAGGCTTATAAAGAAGCTGTCCAACGAAATGAACTTGAGGTTGTTGGAATAAGCTGCCACATAGGCTCCCAAATAACTGAACTTTCTCCTTTTGTGGATGCCCTTAAAAGAGTGCTGCGTGTGGCAGATGCCCTTAAAAAAGAGGGTGTTGGCATAAAATATATTGATATTGGCGGGGGAGTGGGAATCCGTTACAAGGATGAAACGCCTCCCACTCCTGAAGAATATGGCAAAGCAATTGCCGATATATTGGCTGGGACGGACTTTACGGTAATAGTAGAACCAGGCAGAGCCATAGCAGGCAATGCAGGCATACTGGTTACCAGGCTCATATATACAAAGGAAACCCCAGAAAAGACATTCTATATAGTAGATGCGGCCATGAATGACCTTGCAAGGCCGAGCTTATACAAGGCATATCATGAAATAGTAGCAGTAGAAGAGAGAGATGTGCCTTGGAAGGCTGTTGATGTTGTGGGACCGATTTGTGAAACCGGGGATTTTCTAGCCCGGGACCGGGAATTGCCCCAAATGGAGCCTGGAGATCTTCTTGCTGTAAAAAGTGCGGGAGCCTATGGATTCACCATGTCTTCCAATTATAATTCGAGGCCCAGACCCCCTGAAGTGGTAGTCTCTGGCAATGACTTCTGGATAGCCAGGAAAAGGGAGACATATGAAGATCTCGTGCGTGGAGAAACCATTCGGGAGATTGCTTGATGAAAAATAGTATCCAATTCACCAAAATGCATGGAAGCGGCAATGATTTCATATTGATAGACAACCGGGATCGGTTGATCAAACATGCTGATGCGCCTTACAAGGCGAGAAAATGGTGCAGGCGCCGCTTCGGTGTTGGAGCAGACGGTTTTATCCTGATTGAAAAATCTCAAAAAGCTGATTTCAAGTGGTATTTCTTTAATGCAGATGGCAGCGAAGCTGAAATGTGTGGAAACGGAGGCAGGTGTGCTGCCAGATTTGCTTTTATGAAGGGAATATGCGGTGAAAAGCTGAGTTTTGAAACCATTGCAGGCATCATAAGGGCTGAAGTTAAAGATAAGTTAGTAAAGCTGGAAATGACAAAGCCTTCTGATCTAAGGCTGGATATCAACTTTTCCACCGGTCTTGAAGAACTCACCATTGACTACATCAACACAGGCGTGCCCCATGCAGTAGTGCTTACCGAAGATCTAGACCACGTTCCAGTATTTGAATGGGGAAGGCTCATCAGATATGATGATCTTTTTGCTCCAGAAGGCACCAATGTGGATTTTGTACAAATTAAAGATGAACACCATATCTTAATACGCACTTATGAACGCGGTGTGGAAGATGAAACCCTTGCCTGCGGCACGGGTGCTGTGGCCAGTGCCCTTATTGCAGGGTTAAAGGGCTTGGTTAAGAGCCCTGTAAAGGTGACCACTTGGGGCAATGAAGAGCTGACCATCTATTTTGATCTGCAAGGTCAGGAATTCAGGGAGGTCTTCCTGGAAGGCGGAGCCATACATGTTTACACCGGTGTGCTGGATGGAGATGTAGGTTGAGTCTTGCCCACTTGGCAAAAAATGTTTAAGAATGCAGGAAAAAAGGTTGCCTTATAACTTATTCGGGGGAGGTTTAGATTCATGTCTAAAATAGACAAAATTGGCGGGGCCATTGTAGCAATAATAACACCTTTTAAAGATGGAAAAGTGGATGAAGAAACACTGAAGAATCTAATTGAATGGCATATAGAATCTGGCACGCACTGCATAGTACCATGCGGCACAACAGGCGAATCTGCCACACTCAGCCATGATGAGCACAAGCGAGTGGTGGAACTCACCATAGAAACAGTAAATGGCCGGGTTCCTGTAATAGCTGGAACAGGTTCCAATTCCACTTCAGAAACCATAATGCTTACAAAGCATGCAAAGGATGCCGGTGCAGACGCTGCATTGGTCATAACCCCCTATTACAACAAACCAACCCAGGAAGGACTTTATCAGCACTTTATGAAGGTTGCAGATGAGTGCAAGTTCCCCATGGTGCTATACAATGTCCCAGGGCGCACCAGCGTGAACATGCTACCGGAAACAGTGGCACGTTGTGCCAAAGATAGCGAATATGTAATTGCAATCAAGGAAGCTACAGGCAGCCTTAACCAAGTCTCACAAGTTATTTTGCAGTGCCCAGATGACTTTATAGTACTTTCTGGTGATGACTTTACCGCCTTTCCAACCATGGCTGTTGGCGGCAAGGGTGTTATTTCTGTATGCTCCAACGTGATGCCCACAGAAATGGCTGAGATGATGAATGCCTGGAACAGCGGAAATATATCAAAGGCCAAGGAGTTACACTACAAGCTGTTCCCTCTATTTGGCGCCCTCTTTTACGAAACCAATCCAGTACCAGCAAAAACGGCCTTGGCCATGATGGGCAAGATACCTTCAGATGAAGTAAGGCTTCCACTTGCTCCCATGAGCCAGGCAAACAAAGAAAAGCTCACACAAGTAATGAAATCTGTAGGGGTGATATAAAATGGGAAACGACAATCCAATAAAGGCCATAGTAGCAGGTGCAGGAGGCAGGATGGGAGGCCGGATTATTGCCATGGTCTCAGAAGCAGATGGCATTACTCTGGGAGGGGCCTTTGAACATCCAGACAGCCCTGCTGTGGGCAAAGACGCCACTGCCCTGGCTGGCCTGCCAGAATCTGGGATAACTATTGCAGACAACTTAGATGAAGTTATTGACCAAGGCGATGTCTTAATAGATTTCACATTTCATGAAGCTACGGTAAAACATGCCAAGACAGCAAGCCAAGCCAAAAAGCCTATGGTTATAGGCACTACAGGGTTTTCAAAAAGTGAGCTTGAAAAAATAGCTGAACTTGCCAAGGAGTTTCCTGTGGTACTTGCTCCCAACATGAGCGTAGGGGTAAATTTGCTCTACAAACTTGTGGAAACAGCTGCCAAAGTTCTAGGGGATGATTATGACATTGAAATCGTGGAGGCGCATCACCGCATGAAAAAGGATGCGCCTAGCGGCACCGCCCTTCAATTGGGCAGGGTAGCAGCAGCAGCCCTTGGACGCGACTTTGACACAGTGGCAGTATATGAGCGTTACGGTAATATTGGCGAACGCTCTAAAGAGGAAATTGGCATTCAAACAGTCCGGGCCGGAGACATAGTTGGAGAGCATACGGTTTTATTTGGCGGTATAGGAGAACGCATTGAATTAGTCCACAAGGCTTCCAGCAGGGATACCTTTGCAAAAGGGGCGGTCCGGGCAGCCAAATGGATCGTGAACCAGCCTCCTGGATTATATGATATGCAGGATGTATTGGGCCTTAAGGACTGAATTTAATACCGCATGAAGCTGGCACGTTTTTCTGCTGAAGACAGCAAACTCCATCGATATGGTCTTGTAACTGATGAAGGCATAAAACCTCTTTCCACAGGGCCTTTTGAGGAACCTATTTGCACTGGGCATGAAATATATGCCATATCAGAGGTGCAGTTGTTAGCTCCCTGCAGCCCGACTAAAATTGTGGCTGTTGGCCTTAACTATCGGGATCATGCAGCAGAACTGGGTATGGAACTGCCTGATGAACCCCTCATATTCTTGAAACCGCCTTCATCTATTATAGGCCCTGGGGATACCATAAAACTGCCAGCCATGAGCAGCCAAGTTGACTATGAGGCAGAACTGGCTGTGATAATAGGAAAACGGTGCAAAAATATAAGCACAAACGAGGCTGAGCGTTATATTTTGGGTTATACATGTCTAAATGATGTTACCGCTAGGGATCTTCAAAGAAAAGACGTACAATTTACCCGCTCAAAGAGCTTTGACACCTTCTGCCCCATAGGCCCCTGGATCGAAACAGAGCTGAACCCCAGCAACTTGAGAATAAAGTCAATTTTGAATGGCGATATCAGACAGAATTCAAATACCAATCAGCTAATTTACAACCCATATGAATTGGTCAGCTTTATTTCCAATATCATGACCCTTGAGCCAGGTGATATAATCGCCACAGGAACACCTGTAGGTGTTGGAAAATTGTCGTCAGGTGACGAAATAGTAGTATCGATTGAAAATATTGGTGAATTGAAAAACATGGTTAAATAGGAAGGAAAAAGATGGACTTTGAACTTGCTAATCGGCTTAAGGCCTTGCCCCCATATCTTTTTGTGGAGTTAGACAGAAAAAAAGCAGAAGCAATTGAAAAAGGCGTGGATGTAATCGATCTAGGCATAGGAGATCCAGACACGCCAACACCTAAGTTTATAGTGGATAAAATGGCTGAGGCCATAAGAAATCCAGCATACCACCGCTATCCATCTTCTGTAGGCATGATGCCTTTTCGCCAAGCAGCAGCTAATTGGTGCAAGAACCGCTTTGGCCTGGAACTTGACCCTGCTTCGCAGGTATGCTGCTTGATAGGTTCAAAAGAGGCGATAGCACATTTTCCATTGGCCTTTGTTGATCCAGGGGATGTAGTCTTGGTACCCACTCCTGGCTATCCTGTCTATCATATAGGTACACTTTTTACTGGCGGAGAGACCTATTATCTCCCGCTTATTGAGAAAAATAGCTTCCTTCCAGACCTTGATTCCATACCAGATGAAATATTAAAACGCGCCAAAATACTCTGGCTCAACTATCCTAATAATCCAACAGCAGCAGTGGCTCCAGCTGATTTTTTTGAAAACGTCGTAAAATTTGCCAAAAAGAACAACATAATTGTTTGCCATGACGCAGCCTATTCAGAAATGACCTATGATGGCTATACAGCTCCCAGCTTCCTTGAGACTCCAGGTGCAATGGATGTGGGTATGGAATTTCATTCCTTATCCAAGACCTACAACATGACGGGATGGAGAATAGGTTTTGCTGTAGGCAATAAGGAACTGATTGCTGCTTTGGCAAAGGTAAAAGGTAATGTGGACTCAGGCCAATTTGAGGCCATACAGGAAGCAGCCATCGCTGCCCTAAGCAGTGATCAGCAGTGCGTTAAAGATATGCAAAAGCTGTACACTGAAAGACGCAATGTACTGGTTGAAGGGCTTCGTTCCATAGGTTTGGATGCACCGATGCCAAAAGCCACTTTCTATGTATGGACAAAAGTGCCAGAAGGCCATAATTCTGCTTCATTTTGTGCTCTACTATTAGAAAAGGCGGGCATAGTCTGTACCCCAGGCAATGGTTTCGGTGATCCTGGCGAAGGATATGTACGCTTTGCCTTAACAGTATCAAAAGAACGGTTGCAGGAAGCGGTAGATAGGATGAGAGGTATTTTATAAAAATTCTTGCAATAGGCAACCATTTAAAAATCAAACGCTCTTACAAGAAATACGGCCATTTGACCTCTAGTAACCGGAATGTTAGGGCAAAATTTTCCTGTTCCACAACCTGACGTAATGCCTTCATTATAAAGTTCTTCTATCCATGCAGCTGCCCAGTAGTTTGTATCCACATCATCAAATATGCCAACTGGATCCGGCGGAGTATAGTCTGATCCATGCTTAGCTTTTAGCAAAAATATGGCCATCTGTGCACGAGTTACGAATTGGTCAGGACAGAAATTTCCATTACTGCAACCCGACGTAATGGCTTCATCATAAAGTTCTTCTACCCATGCAGCTGCCCAGTAATGTGTATCCACATCATCAAAGATGCCAACTGGATCCGGTGGATTGTAGTCTGAACCATGCTTAGCTCTTAGCAAAAAAACGGCCATCTGTGCACGAGTTACGAATTGGTCAGGACAGAAATTTCCATTACCACAGCCACTGCTAATGCCTGAATTATACAAAGTCTTTATAAAACTAAAGGCCCAGT
>JAMOVF010000104.1 GCA_027061625.1 Deltaproteobacteria bacterium | reverse complement strand
CTATTCAAGGAGCAACCAAATTTTCAAGAAAAAATTTGGCAGATCCCTGGTCGACAGCACAGATGTGATCCGTCCATCCACCTTTCAGGCAACCCGAATAGGAATCGACAACTTTGTGGCGGGAGAGCTACGTTATAATGACAACCAGATACCTGGAGAACAGGATGAAACCATACAAACATTACCACGCCTTATCATACATGCCTTCAGATCACGCCTAGGGAAAACTCCTTTATATGTTGATTATCAGGCAGACTATGTCCACTATTGGAGGGATTCAGGGTCACGTTACCATAGAGTAAGAATGACTCCTCGACTTGCTATGCCCTACAATCATGCCACACTTGGAGATTTTCTCTTCAGTGCTGGCATTGATGAATCACTATATCAAATATCTGACGGCTCCAGTCCAGAACCCTTGGATGATGCCAAAAACAGGTTGTTGGCTGCTTTCGAAGCTGACTGGTCTTCAACCTTTGTAAAAAGATATAGCCGCGCATACCGGCATACTATTAGGCCGCGTATTACATATGAGTTAAGACCGGACAAAGACCAATCAGGTATTCCCAATTTTGACGAATATGACAGGCTTGAAGACCTGAATACCATTAAATGGTCCATATTAACTTTTTTTACAAAACAAAATAATAGACATTATCTTGATATAATAAGATTTAAGCTTGAGCAAGATTACAACTTCAACCGCAAACGCAACAAACTCTCAGATTTATACGCTGAGCTTGAATTAAGGCCGACGCATTATATCTTTTTGAGGTATGACACCACATACAATTTTCATGGTTCCGGCTTTACCACCTACAACTTACTTGGACATGCTGCCCTTCAAAATGGCAGCAGGCTGGATATGGACTATCGTTACAACCGTATCACTCATATAAATGAACTCAACCTCTCAGTATGGGCTGCTATAAGCCGCCAATGGTTTGCGAGCTACTCTTTGAGGAAATCATTTGCAGAAGAGAGCGAACTCGCAGCCAGATATGGCTTAAGATATCAATCCAGCTGCTGGGCCATTGAAGCAGGCCTTAACCGGGACCAAGATGACACAAAATTTACCATTCACCTTGAACTGCTTGGAATCGGCGGATGGAATGCACCATCCTTTTAATCAAAGAGCCACAATCTCTTCCGGGCTGCTGGTGAGCTTTTCACAACCATCTTGATCAATCAAATATGTATCTTCTATTCCTATCAAGCCAAGGCCTGGAATGAGCAGTTTGGGTTCAATGGCCACCACCATCCCATTTTCCAGAATCATCTCACTCCCCTTTGAAATAAAAGGATACTCATCTATCTCTATACCCAGCCCATGCCCAATAAACCTCACTTTGTCCCTGCCAACCCCCATAAAATAATCGCTGATGCCCAAGGAATCTGCCTTTTTCAGGGTCTTTTCATATATGTAACCGCATTTGATTCCAGGTTGGAGAAGTTCCACTATAAAATCTCGCACTGCACATATCTTTTGATAATATTCTCTAATTTTTTGGCTTGTTTTGCCCACAGTAAAGAGCCGGGTTTGATCACACAAATAGCCGTTCAAGGAACCGCCAAGGTCAACAGACAAAGGATCGCCTGCCTCCAAAATTCGGAAACCAGCATTGATGCCATATGCAGGGCAAACTCCAGCACCGCCGCCTGGTGTATTTGTCCATGATGGCAGTGCTGCATCAGGGCCTGACAAAATCTGGCCCATGGTAAGCTCTTGATTGAAGCCCCTAACACGCAGATAGCCAGGATGGCCTGCCTTCCGAAGTTCCTTTTCAATTTCTGCTGCAAGGTCAATCTCCCTCATGCCAGAAACAAAGAGAGCAGGCACCTTCTGGACCACAGCTGCAATTTGAGCGCAGGCATCTTTTATACACGATATCTCAAAATTGGATTTTATGGCCCTTACCTGCCGTACCACTGGAGAAATATCGGTAAAAGAGCAGTTTGCTCCAAATACTTTCTTATACAAGAAGAGTAAATTAGCAGGCAATACATCCATTT
>JAMOVF010000103.1 GCA_027061625.1 Deltaproteobacteria bacterium | reverse complement strand
ATAAGTGGCTTTCTCCAGCAGCCATGACAAAGCTTGCAAATGCTCCTTGGAAAGGCAATGTGCGGGAACTCCAAAATGTGATAAAACGGTCCATACTTTTAAGCCCTCATGATGAAATACGGCCTGAAGATATTCAACTGGAATCTGAAGATTCAGAATGTCTGGTGAAAGACCTTGATGAGATAATAAGCAAACCATACAAGGATGCTAAGTCGTTAATTATGGAACACTTTACTACCAAGTATATTGCGACACACCTTGAAAAAACCGGTGGCAATGTCACAGAGGCAGCCAGGATTGCTGGCCTTGAAAGACAATCTTTTCAACATCTTATGAGAAAATATAATATCAGGTCAGAAGATTTCAGGAAATAAGAACACAAGGTTAACTCTGAACTAAGTCAAGACTAGGCGCATTAGATCTTCTGCCAAAATTATTGGGCCTCCATACTCTTTCCGGCAAGGCGTTAAAATGTCATGCCTATCGCATTCTGGATAAAAATGTGTAAGCAGCAGCCGCTTTGCCTTGGCTAAGGCAGCAATTCTGCCAGCCTCAGAAGGAGTTAGATGGCCTTCCACCTTCATTCCTTCAGGGGCTGCACATTCACACACCAGCAGGTCTGTACCTTCTGCCAATTCTATAAGGGATTCACAAAAATCTGTATCGCCTGAAAATACAACAGATTTCCCATCTTCTGATTCTATCCTGTAAGCCAGGCTGTGAGGGGTGTGCTTTGTGGGGGCGCTTCTGATTATGAGCGGCGGAACCTGCATTGCAGCAGCCATGTTTGCTGGAACTTCCTCAAACAAAATTGAATTGTCTTTAATGGTAACCCATTCCCCAAAAACATTCTTAAGTCCTTCATAGAATTCGCAGAAACCCTCTGCTGCAAATATTGTAACCGGCCTGTTTCTGGTAAAGCCGGGCCCATATTTGGTAGCAAAGATATATGGCACCAACTCGCCTATGTGGTCTGGATGGCGGTGGGTATAAAGGATGTAGTCGATTTGGTCATAGCGTATGCCTGCCTTTAAAAGCTGCCTCAATGTACCTGATGCGCTGTCAATCAAAAGGTGAAGGCCAGAAACCTTTAGACATGCTGCTGGTCCTGCCCTGCGCAGGGATGGAACACACGTGCCTGAACCAAGTATAATAACTTCCATGATTGAATAACTACCTCATCAAAAACTACAATTTGACTAGTTCTACGTCCCCAAAGATACCCAGCTTGTCACGGGAAATCACCAATGCTGCCAAACAATCTGGATGATCCTGCAAGAAGGCAAGGGCGTTTTTGACATCGCCCTGGCTCTTTACCATGTTGCCGCCAGCTGTTGCCAAGGCATCTGCAATGGAAGCAGATTTCGAAAGCACTGTCACTGCATCTGAGGCGCCAAGGCTCAAGGAGTGCCCAACTGTTCCAGAAGAAGTGCACAACCCAATCGGTTGAAGTTTTCCCTTAAATCTCAGTGCTATCTTACCTGAAAAAGGTGAATTTCCTGCCCATATTCCAGCTTCTACAACACCTTTAAGGTGCAAAAATATGTCTCCTCCGTTTTCCACAACCACTTCGCCGCCTGTCGCCTCTGCTATTTTTGATCCAACATATTGGGCAATAGTGCCTGCAACCGAGGCCATGGGCCCAACGCCTACACGCCTTCCCGCCTCCAGCATAGTCTTAACTATTGGGGGTGCAGTTTCATCTAGGGGAAGGGGAAGCAAAGAGGTCAAAAAAGCAGGATTTTTCCTGGCATACTGCTCTATGGCAAGCCTTGATTCAAGGACCCAGCTTGATACCTGCTCAGACAAGTCTTCTTTCGCCTGCACATGCAGATCTGTTTCCTTGTGGACAACCCTGAAGGAGACAAGCCCTTTACGGGCCATGATCTTGCGGTAGAAGCGTTCTTCACCCATTTTTCAGGAAGTTTGATTTAAGGGGTAAACACGCTGCCAAATTCAGTTTTAAGCGGTCTTGACATGAGTTGTTTTACTGCCTTGCCAGGATGAAGCCCTTTGTAAAGTACCTGATAAACCGCCTCTGAAATCGGAAGCTCC
>JAMOVF010000102.1 GCA_027061625.1 Deltaproteobacteria bacterium | reverse complement strand
AAACAGCTTCTGGAAGAAAAGGGCGGTGAAGAGGCAATAGAGCAGGCTCTTGAGCCTATGGAAGAGGAGCCGTTTGAGGGGGAAGCATTAGCTTCTACTTGGGCCGAAGAAGAAAGGTCTGTTGAATCTGCAGAAAAACAGGTTGTAGCTGCAGGAGAAGGGAATGGCCAAGAGAAAGCACATTCCGATTAGAACTTGTATAATTTGCAGGCATACCTTCACGAAGAATGAATTAATTAGATTGGCCATGCGTGAAGAAGGGGTTTTTGAAGATAAAAAGAAGAAATATTTGGGGCGCGGGGCCTATGTCTGTCATAAACAAGAGTGCCTGGCCAAGGTATTGACCAATGAACGGAAATGCTTGGACAGGGCATTCAGAAGAAAAGTAAAATTCTTGAATTTGTTTGATTTGAATAGAAAAGAAGCAAAAGAGGCTCTGCAAGGAGTAAAGTAGAAATATGGCAAAAATAAGAGTGCATGAGTTGGCCAAAGAGTTTGGAATACCGAGCAAAGAGATGGCCGACAGGATAAGAGAACTGGGTTATCCAATAGTTAATTACATGAGTACACTCGAAGACTATGAGGCCCAGGAAGTCAGAAAAAAGCTTCAGAACGAGGGAGAATCCTTTTCAGACGGTGGCAATAACAAGGGTGAGGCTGCAAATGGTACCCGTAAGCCAGTAGTGCGCAGGCGGCATACGGTAGTGCGGCTCAAAAAGGTGAAGCTCAAAAAGGTGAAAAAGCCGGAGGAGGCTGAGAGACAGGAAGAAACTTTTGAGAAGGCCACAGATGCAGAAAAGCCGATGCAATCTCCGTCAGATGAAAAGGTTGCCGAAAAGGTGGCTGTGGAAAAGAATGAAAAAGAGCCAGTAAAGGCTGAAAAAGGGCCTAAAGAAACGGAGGCTGCATCGGAAGCAAAGGTTGAAAAAAGGCCGGAAAAAACGGTACAGGAAGAGGCAAAACAGAAAACTGCAGAGCCTGTTGTAGAAGCCAAAAAAGAGGAGGCCAAGAAGCCAGAACCTGAAGCAAAGACACCTCCAGTAAAGGCTCCAAAACAATTTGTAAAGATTTTAGACAGGCCTCGTATAGAAATTCCTAAAAAAGAAGTAAAGAAAGCCGCTCCTCCAAAACGTAAAAAAGCAGCAGTTCATAGGGAAACAAAACCTGTAGCCCATTCAGCAGTTCCTGAAGCAGGGGCCTCAGCTCCACCTGCAGCAGAGAAAAAGACCAAGAAGAAGGGCAAAAGGGTGGTGCAGGCATCTGAGATAAGAGGACCTGCCCGGCGCAAAAAAACCAAGCCAAAGAAAAAGGAAAGGCAGAAGCCCATTACAAAGCTTTTGGCTGAGGAAATAGATGTAAACCAGCCAGAAGAGCTGGAAATTCAGGCTCCCCTTGCCACTTCCGGCAAGAAAAAGAAAAAGGGTAAGGAACAGCCTGGAGCTGCTAAAACTCCCACAGCACCACCAAAGGCGGGAAAACGTAAATTTGCTATTTATGAAACTATTCAAGTAAGTGATTTGGCAAAGCGCATGGGGGTAAAGGTAGCTGATGTAATAGTAAAACTCATGGGCTTGGGTGTTATGGCTACGGCTAATCAGACTCTTGATTATGATACTGCTGCCCTTGTGGCATCAGAATTTGGATATGAAGTGGAAAAGAAAGCCGTTGCTGAAGATCTTATTAAAATAGAAGAGGAAGCTACAAGTGGTGAGCTGCAACAGCGTCCACCAGTGGTAACTGTCATGGGCCATGTGGACCATGGAAAGACTTCTCTGCTGGATGCTATTCGCCAATCAGATGTTGCTGCAAAAGAGGCTGGTGGTATTACCCAGCATATTGGTGCTTATCAGGTTCAGCTTCCTTCTGGAAATGTGGTTACCTTCCTAGACACTCCAGGCCATGAGGCCTTCACTGCAATGCGTTCCCGAGGCGCTCAAGTAACCGATATTGTTATATTGGTAGTGGCTGCGGATGATGGTGTTATGGCCCAGACAAAAGAGGCTATTGATCATGCCAGGGCAGCTGGTGTGCCCATAATAGTTGCCGTAAATAAAATAGACAAACCAGGCGCTAATCCAGACAGGGTGAAACAGGAGCTTGCAGAGCTTGATGTTATACCTGAGGATTGGGGCGGTGATACCATATTTGTAAATATTTCAGCTAAGAAAAAGATTGGCATAGATGAACTGATGGAAATGCTTTGGCTCCAGGCAGAGATTTTAGAGCTCAAGGCAGATCCCAAAAAGTCTGCCAGGGGCCATGTCATAGAATCCAAGCTGGATAGAGGCCGTGGCCCAGTAGCTACAGTGCTTGTTTCAGAAGGTACCTTATATGTTGGCGATCCTATCGTCTGCGGTATGCACCATGGAAAAGTACGAGCCATGATAAATGACAAAGGACAGCGTGTGGATAGCGCAGGGCCTTCTACGCCAGTTGAAGTGCAGGGCCTTTCTGGTCTTCCAGAGGCTGGAAATGAGTTTGTTGTATTGAAGGATGAGAAACAAGCAAGAGAAGTTGCGGAATATAGGCAGAGGAAGGCTAGGGAAGCCGAACTGGCCAAGGCCAGCAAGGTGAGCTTGGAAAGCATTTTTGAAAAACTCCAGGAAGCAGAAATAAAGGAACTGAATCTTCTAATCAAGGCAGATGTTCAAGGTTCCTTGGAGGCACTTTCAGATGCCCTTACCAAGCTTAGCACCAAAGATGTACGCGTAAACATAGTGCGCGGCAGTATTGGTGCAATTACAGAGTCAGATGTTCTTCTAGCCTCTGCCTCTAATGCTATCATCATCGGATTTAATGTAAGGCCAACTTCCAGCGCCAAGAGCTTGGCAGAACAAGAGCATGTTGATATTCGCTATTACGATGTCATCTACAATGCCATAGATGAGGTCAAGGCTGCCATGGTAGGTATGCTGGAGCCAGAATATCGTGAAAAGGTCCTTGGCAAGGCAGAAGTTAGAGAAACCTTCCGGGTCTCCAAAGTGGGCACTGTGGCCGGATGCTATGTGCTCGAGGGTACTATTCCCCGTAATGCCAATGCCCGCCTGCTGCGGGATAACGTGGTTATATATACAGGCAAGATAGCTTCTTTAAAGAGATTCAAAGAAGACGTCCGCGAGGTACAGGCCGGCTATGAGTGCGGGATTGGCCTTGAAAAATTCAATGATATCAAGGTGGGTGACATAATTGAGGCCTATGAGATGGAGGAGGTAAAACCAGAGCTGGGCCAATCTTTGGAAGAGAATGTTCAGCAGGAAAAGCAGTAAAAAGAGATGGTAGTTGGAATATGCCGTATCAAGCTTCGTTTGTCAGACAATCATTCATTGAAGGGCAAACGTAAGGTAGTGAAAAGCCTCATGGGCCAAGTAAACAGCAGGTTTAAGGTTGCTGTTTCTGAAGTGGCTCTGCATGATGTTTGGCAGGAGGCTGCCATTGGCATTTCTGCTGTAGGAAATGATCAATCTGTAATAAATTCTGTTTTGGATAAGGTGATAGACTTTGTGGAAAGGACTTGTCCAGCAGAGATTACACAGTCAGATATAGAAATCATCCATTTGGGTGAATGATAATTGATTATGAATTTTGGATATAAAAGATCAGAAAGAGTGGCAGATTTAATAAAAGAAGAGATGGCTTTAATGCTTTTGTATGAGCTTAAAGATCCGCGCATTCAGGGCATTATTACTGTCATGGAAGTACGTGTTAGTGATGATTTGCGTCATGCCAAAATATATGTATCTGTTTTGGGCAATGATATTGAAAAAGAAGGTGCCATGGAAGGTTTGAATAGAGCTAAGGGCTTTGTGCGACGCACCCTTGGCTCCAGGCTCCATTTAAAAAGGACGCCTACAGTAGATTTCTTTCTAGACAGGCGTATTGATGCCCAAGAGCAGATAACAAGGCTTCTGCAATCTGCCCAGCATACAGATAAGGCCAAACAGGAAGGCTGAACGTGGCCAGCTCAAGATTTGACCTGATAAAAGACAGGGAACTCTTTGAGAAGATAGGCACAGCCTTGAATGACGGCCACAATTTTGTTTTGACTTGTCATGTCAGGCCTGATGGTGATGCCATAGGCTCTATGCTTGCACTTGGAACTGCCTTGAGCGATAAGGGAAAAGAGGTCATTTTTTATACAGAAGATCCTGTTCCCGGCAATATTGAGTTCCTGCCTGGCACCAACGCCATAACTCACAGCCTGCCTGCAGAACTTCCAGACAACACTACCCTGTGCATCTTAGACTGCGGTGAGCCTAGGCGTATAGGCAGCAAGGCAGAGGAGTTGATAGAGCAGGCAGATGTGGTGGTCGTCCTGGACCACCATCTTGATAATGGTTCCTTTGCAGATATGGAAAAAGCATTGGCCTATATTGATCAAGACATTTTCGCCACAGGCGCCTTGGTAATGCTCCTTTTAGAAAACATGGAATGGCCTATCAATAAGGCAATAGCCACATGTCTATACAGTGCTATTATAACAGATACAGGAGCCTTTAGACATAGCAATACCACAGCAGCTGCCTTTGAAATGGCCTCGTTTTTGGTTGAGGCAGGTGCAGACCCTTATTTTATAGCAAACCGTTTATATCAAAGTTATCCAGAGCGGAGAATACACCTTCTAGGGTTGGTGTTGAGGACGCTTGAGGTCTTCAGTCATGGCAAAATCGCAGTATTGCAGGCAACCCCTCAGATGTTTCGGGTTACTGGAGCAAAGGCTGAGGATACCGAAGACTTCGTTGGGTTTGCAAGATGCATAGATTCAGTTGAAGTAGCAATTTTTATACGCGAAGTTCATGCAGGTCATGTGACTGTCAGCTTGAGATCCAAAGAATATGTGAATGTGGCTGAAATTGCCAAGGCGTTTGGAGGAGGCGGCCACTTTCATGCAGCAGGTTTTACAACAACCGGCACTACTGTAGATGTGAGGGATGCTATTTTGAAGGAAATTGAAAGACAATATGGAGAACTTGAATAAAATAAAAGACATTGAAGGCATACTCGTAGTAGATAAGCCAGAAGGGTGGACATCCTTTGACGTAGTACGCAAAGCAAAGAGGCTTTTGCGTATAAAAAAGGTGGGCCACACAGGCACCCTTGACCCAATGGCCACAGGTGTACTGCCTTTGTGTCTTGGAAGGGCCACTAAAATAGCCCGTTTTATTACTGAAGGGCCAAAGATCTATGAAGGCATAATCCTGTTTGGAACAGAGACAGATACTTATGATATTACAGGTCAGGTAGTGGAACAACGGCCTGTTTCTGAAGGCCTTTCCCATGAACAGATTCAAAAGGCTGCCAATGCCTTTCTTGGCAAGATATTCCAAACTCCTCCACCCTATTCAGCCCTGAAACACAAAGGTGTACCTCTCTATAAACTGGCGAGAAAAGGTATCAAGATTCAAAAAGAGCCACGGGAAGTAACCATAAGCAAATTTGACATCTTGTGGCTGCAGGGCAATGAGGCAGGTTTCAGGGTGGAATGCAGCAAGGGAACTTATATCCGTTCTCTGGCCTATGATTTGGGAAAATATATTGATAGTTGTGCCTGCCTGAAGACTCTAAAAAGGGTAAAAAATGGTCCTTTTACCTTAAAAGAAGCCATCCCAATTGAAGAATTGGAAAAGGCTGTGGGCGAAGGAAGAATCAATGATCTCATTATCCCTGTAGCAAAGGCCCTAAGCCATATTCCCCAAGTTATAATTGATAAGGAGCTTGCCAGGGAATTGAGATTTGGCAGGCCTGTGCCAGCATCAAGGCTGAATGAGCTTTTGGAGGAGCAGTGCGTTGAGCTTGACGCTGCCAACCCTTCCTATTTGCGCCTTGTGCTCAAAGACACAGAGATAGGCAGGGAAACAGGAGTGCAGCAGCTCGTTTCTGTGATCCAATGGCTGGCTTCAAGGCCTTGTCAGAGCAGTGACAGGCTTAAAACCCTCAAAGTGTGGCAATAGCTATATGAAAACAAATTTTAATTTAAATTACATGGTTATTTAAGGAGGATTTAAAACGTGACTCTAGATACTGAACAGAAAAAAGAGATTATCGAAAAGTTCAAGACCCATGACTCTGATACAGGTTCCCCAGAGGTGCAGATTGCTTTGTTGAGCGCCAGAATTGGATACCTTACGGAACACTTCAAAGTCCACAAAAAAGATCATGCTTCCAGGAGAGGCCTCTTGAAACTGGTTGGTCAGAGGAGAAGGCTTCTGGACTATCTGAAAAAACAGGACATCGAGCGTTACCGTTCGATTATAAAAGAGCTGGGTATTCGTAAATAAATCAAAATAAGGAAACAGATTATATGCATAAAGTTGAAGCTAAAATTAATGACAGGACTTTTTCCCTGGAGACAGGACGTCTTGCAAAACAGGCAAACGGATCTGTGCTCGTAAGTTATGGGGACACCGTGGTCCTGGTCACTGCAGTAACATCTGGTGAAGTCCGAGAAGGGATAGATTTTCTTCCATTACTGGTGGATTACCAGGAAATGTTCTATGCAGCAGGCCGTATACCAGGAGGCTATTTCCGAAGGGAAATCGGCAGACCAACTGAAAAAGAGACACTTACCTCAAGGCTGATTGATCGGCCGCTGCGTCCCCGTTTCCCTGAGGGATACCGCTATGACACCCAGATTATTGCCACTGTGCTTTCTGTTGACCCTGAAGTCGATCCAGACGTAGTGGCTATAACAGGGGCTTCGGCTGCCTTGATGGTATCAGATATTCCTTTTGATGGGCCAATCGCTGGTATCAGGATAGGCAGGATAGATGGGGAGTTTGTGCCCAATCCTTCAGCAAGCCAGCTCCAGCAGTCTGATATGAATATTATTGTGGCAGGTTCCTCAGACTCCATTGTGATGGTTGAGGGTGGGGCAGCCATTCTTCAAGAGAAAGATGTTCTTGATGCCATATTGTTTGGTCAAGATGCGCTTCAGGCGCTGATTGAACTTCAGAACGAGCTTTGCCAAAAGGCTGGCAAACCTAAAATGGATATACCTGCGCCTGTGGTAGATGAAGAGCTAAAGGCTAAGGTGTGGGAGATTGCTAAGGACAAGATGGCCGAGGCCATCAGGATTCCTGTAAAGGTGGAGCGTACTGCTGCTAAAAAACGGCTCCGTGCTGAAGTTATTGAAGCCCTCAGCATCAGCTTCCCAGATAGGGAAGGGGAGATAAATAAGTTCCTTAAAGAACTTGAAAAAGAATTGATGCGCAATCTGATGCTCAAGGAGCGCATCCGGATAGATAACCGCAAATTTGATGAAATAAGGCCTATTTCCTGTTCTGTTGGAGAACTTCCGCGGACCCACGGATCTGCAGTCTTTACCCGGGGTGAAACACAGGTAATGGCTATTGCCACCCTGGGAAGCAGCGGTGATGAGCAGCGCATAGAGACGTTGGGCGGCGAACTGCATAAACACTTCATCCTGCACTACAATTTTCCTCCTTACTGTGTGGGTGAGGTCAGGCCTTTGCGAGGCCCTGCAAGGCGGGATATTGGCCACGGGGCCCTTGCTGAAAGGGCGCTTGCAGCAGTGGTACCCCCGCTGGAAGATTTTATGTACACAATACGCATAGTTTCCGAAGTGCTGGAATCAAATGGTTCTTCATCCATGGCGACTGTGTGCGGCGGCACATTGGCAATGATGGATGCCGGCATTCCAATTCGGGATATGGTGGCAGGTGTTGCAATGGGCCTTATAAAGTCTGAGGATGAAGTGATCATCCTTTCAGACATTTTGGGTGATGAAGATCATCTCGGCGACATGGATTTCAAGGTTACAGGCACTGAAGAGGGCATTACGGCCATACAGATGGATATCAAGGTGAGCGGCATAAGCGGTGAAATCCTTGATAGGGCACTGCACCAGGCAAAGGATGCCAGACTCTTTATTCTTGATAAGATGCGCGAAGTTATATCAGAGCCCCGCGCCAAACTTTCAAGCTATGCCCCCCGCATTACCTCCATTCAGATCAGCCCGGACAAGATACGCGATTTGATAGGCCCTGGCGGCAAACATATCAAAGGCATTGTAGCCGATACCGGGGTTAAGATAGATGTGGATGATTCAGGCCAGGTAAATATCTTTTCCCCAGACCAGGAAGCCACAGAAGAGGCATTGAAGCGTATCAAGGAGCTTACAAAAGAGGCCAAGGTCGGAGAAGTCTATGACGGTACAGTCAAGAAGGTAGTGGACTTTGGTGCA
>JAMOVF010000101.1 GCA_027061625.1 Deltaproteobacteria bacterium | reverse complement strand
CCATATTTTTTTAAAACCCTCCATAGACAGGGAAAATGTCATATCCTTAGAGGTGCCAGAAGTAATTGAAGAAAAGTGCACCTACTGCCAAAAATGCAAGGAATTATGCCAGTTTAATGCAATAGCTGTCTTTGGAAAAACAATAATGGTCTTTAAGGATATGTGCCATTCATGTGGGGGCTGTTTCTTGGTGTGTCCTGAAGAGGCCTTTGCAAAAGACCACCGGGAAATAGGCACTATTGTAATGGGACAAGGCAGAGGCAAGGTGGATTTTGTGCAGGGAAGGCTTCGGGTAGGTGAGGCCATGTCACCCCCTTTAATTAAGGAGGTGAGGGCCAGGTCAGCGAAAGAAGGCTTGGTTGTATTGGATGCGCCTCCAGGCACATCTTGCCCAGTCATAAATACAGTGCGCGGGGTTGATTACACTTTATTGGTTACAGAGCCAACTCCCTTTGGTTTTCATGATCTCAAACTTGCCGCCGGCGTTTTGTGGAAGCTAGGGCAGCCCTTTGGCGTGATTCTGAACCGCTCAGATTTAGGGTATAAAGAAGTTGAGACATGGTGTGAAGAAAAATCTGTTCCCATACATTTAAAGATTCCTTTTGACCGCAGGATTGCTGAAGGCTATTCCAGAGGCCAGCCTCTAATAGATACCATGCCTGAATATAAGGAGAAGTTTGTTGCCTTGCTAAAGGAGCTGTGCCAATGAAAGAGATATTGGTTCTGAGTGGAAAAGGTGGAACAGGCAAGACCACTATCACGGCTTCCTTGGCAATATTGGCAGAAAATAGTGTGTTGGCAGATTGTGACGTTGATGCAGCTGATCTGCATCTTCTTATGTCGCCGCAGGTGAAGGAAACCAATGAATTCTGGTCAGGGGTGACTGCCAGGGTGGACCAGGATAAATGTTCTGGCTGCGGCACCTGTGCAGAATTGTGCAGGTTTGATGCGATTTCCATGGATGAAAGGGCTGAAATAGACCATTTTTCTTGTGAAGGCTGCACAGTATGTTCTGTATTTTGCCCAGAAGAGGCGATTAGCCTTGAGCCAAATCTTTCTGGTGAGTGGTACAAGTCAGAGACAAAGTATGGCCCAATGATTCATGCTGCCATACATATTGGTGAAGAAAATTCTGGCAAACTCGTAAGTCTTGTTAAGCGGGAGGCCAGAGAGCTTGCAGAAAAAAGAAAGGCCAATTGGATCATAGTGGATGGTCCCCCAGGAATTGGCTGCCCTGTAATTGCCTCCTTTTCTGGGGCAGATTTGGTCTTGGGCGTTACAGAGCCTACAGGCTCAGGGCTTCATGATCTCAAACGCCTTATTGACCTGGCGCACCATTTCAAGACAGACATTTGTGTTTGTATAAACAAGTGGGATCTCAATAAAGAATTTTCTGATGAAATAGAGGCATATTTGAGGCAGGAAGGTATTCCACTGGTGGCCAAAGTGCCCTTTGACAAGGGCGTGGTAGAAAGCCTTGTGGCAGGTGTGCCCCTTTTAGAGTACAATCAGGGATTGGCAGCCAAGGCTGTAAAGGAGATGTGGTCAAGAATAAAGGCCTTGGTTCCAGCTTAAGAAATAAAATTAGAAATTTTTTGTAACCAGGGAGGATAATGTAAAAAGTGGAAAAGAACCAATCAGCAGGTCCAGCCAACAATCCAGTCCTTGATGAACAGGACTCAAAGATAAAAGAAAAACTTGGGAAGATTGACAACAAAATTATGGTCATGAGCGGCAAGGGAGGGGTAGGCAAAAGCACTATTTCCATAAACCTGGCCATTGGTCTGTCATTGGAGAACTTTTATGTGGGATTGCTGGATGTGGACCTCCATGGCCCAAATGTTCCCAAAATGCTTGGAGTTGAACGGGGTGAACTGCAACGGAGGCCGGATGGAACCGTAGGCCCAGTCTATTACTCACCCAATTTGAAGTTCATGTCAGTTGAACCCCTTCTTCCTGAGAAAGATTCCGCAGTTATGTGGCGTGGACCGCTGAAGATGTCTGCAATCAGGCAGTTTATTTATGATATTGAATGGGGAAAGCTTGATTACCTCGTCATTGATGCGCCTCCAGGAACAGGCGATGAGCCCATGACCATTGCTCAGACTATTCCAGAAGCCTATGCAGTTGTGGTAACCACCCCTCAAGAAGTTTCCCTGCTGGATGTGCGTAAATCCATAAGCTTTTGCAAACAGGTCAACATGCCTATCCTTGGCATTGTAGAAAATATGAGCGGCATGTTGTGCCCGCACTGCGGCAAGGTGATAGATGTTTTTAAACGCGGCGGCGGGCAGAAATTAGCAGAGGAATTGGGTATTCCATTCCTGGGGCGCATACCGGTTGACCCAAGGATTGTTACCACTGGTGACTCTGGAAAGCCCCTTATTGCTGCATATCCGAACAGTCATACAGCAGAGGCCTTTGAAAAATTGGTGAGAAATGTGATTAACCGCACCCAGGCAGTTGCAGCAGAACAGAAAGCGAAAAAGGCTAAGGAGGATGAACAAAAGGCATGAAAATAGCAATTCCCATAGAAAATGGCATGTTATGCCAACATTTTGGACATGCGCCCAAATTTGCAATAGTGGATGTTGAAGGAAATAAAGTGTCTGGAAGCCAGCTCATGGAGCCGCCACCTCATGAGCCCGGCTCCCTTCCAAAATGGCTTAAAGAACTTGGAGTTACTCAGGTGATATGCGGCGGAATCGGGGCCCGTGCTGTTCAGCTTCTGCAGGAAGCAGGCATTGAAGTAACAGCTGGAGTGCCTGTAATGGACCCTGCAAAGGCAGTGGAAGATCTCCTTGCCGGCCGGCTTACAGGTGCTAAGGGCCCTACTTGTTCAGGCCATGGCCATGGAGAGGGGCAGCATCACTGCGGCCATCATTAGCCATTATATATGAACTTTAAAGGTGGATTGTTATGCCTATTTATGAATTTAAATGCGAAGATTGCGGCAAGGTGAGTGAGATTTTGGTCTTTTCCTCAGGAGAGCCAATTAAATGTTCCGGATGCAGCAGCCATAATTTGAAAAAATTAGTGTCTGCTACATCTTCACTTACAGGATCCAGCGGGCAAAGGCTGCCCGGCCCCGGCGACACAGGGTGTTGTGGATCAAGGCCCCATGAGGCGTCAGGCTGTCAAGGCCCTGGGTCTTGCTGCGGAAAGATCTGAAAACATCGTTCTAAAAAATTTTCCTTGAGGCTGGCCCTAAAAGTTGTTTTTCTTAATGGAACTTGATCGATTAATGATCTAGAAATCCAACTTTTAGGGCCAGCGCCTTGAATCCTTTAACTATATCCAATTCAGCTTTAAAGGCCGCTTTAGAAAAGATTTATAGCCAATGGAATAAACCATGCTATATACATCCAGATCCGCTTGAATTTGTACATAGGTACAGCGATCCCCTTGATCAGGAAATAGTTGGCCTGCTGGCATCCTGTTTGGCCTATGGGAGGGTCCAACAGATACTAAAGAGCCTTGAAATGCTTTTTGACCGTTTGGGTTCCCCTTCTGAAACTTTATTTGGTTCTTCAAGAATTGATCTTAACCCTCGATTATATGATTTTAAACATAGATTCACTTCAGGAAAGCAGATAATAAGGCTTTTAGAAAGTGTTCGGGAAGTAGTTGAGCAGTTCAACTCCTTAGGCGGTTTTTTTCTCAGCCTTTACAATCCATCAGATGAAAATTTGGTTCCTGCCTTGTCCAAATTTGTTAAAGGGCTCACCCACGGACATGATGATTTGAAATTTTTGCTGCCAGATCCAGAGAGAGGGAGTGCATGCAAGCGTCTTTTTTTATATTTGCGATGGATGGTTAGAAAGGATGGGGTTGATCTCGGAATTTGGGATGGAATAGAGAAATCAAAGTTGATTATTCCTTTGGATACCCATATGTTAAGAATAGGAAATGAGCTTGGCTGGGTTAAAAACAAGCAGGGAAATCTTAAAGCTGCCATTAAGATCACCCAGGGTTTCAAGGCCATTGCGCCAGATGACCCCGTAAAATATGATTTTGCATTGACCCGCTGGGGAATCAGGGATGATACCAGCAACACACTGGCGGAATTTTTAGGAGTTGATCAATGAAACAGGTAAAAAAGGCCAGAGAACTTGCAGAGGAATTGCAGGAATTATTGAGGAAAAAGGCCGGCCAGATCTTTGAAAAATATGGCATAGATATGGGCGAGATCACCTCATCGCTCAAGTGGAAACCCCTTGTCTTGATAATTGGAAATTATTCGTCTGGAAAGTCAACTTTTATAAATGAATTGTTGGAGCGGGAAGTACAGCGCACTGGCCAGGCTCCTACAGATGATAGCTTTACAGTCCTTACTGCACCAGAGGAGGGTGAAAGCGAAGGTGACATCCCAGGGCCTACTGTGGTAGCGGATGATAATCTGCCTTTTACATCTTTGCGCAAGTTTGGCGAGAGTTTTCTATCTCACTTTTTGATTAAAAAAGTTAAAAGCCCCATTCTGCAAGATATTGCCATCATTGATACCCCTGGAATGCTCGATTCAGTTACTGAGAAGGACAGAGGCTATGACTATCTCGGAGTCATAGGCGAACTGGCGGGCCTGTCTGACCTTATTGTCTTGATGTTCGATCCGCACAAGGCAGGCACCATCAAGGAAACCTATCATGCAATAAGAAAGACCCTGCCTGCAGCAGTTGGAGAAGACAGAGTTGTATATGTATTGAACCGAATAGATGAATGTGAAAGTGTCCCAGACTTGGTAAGGGCATATGGAACATTGTGCTGGAACCTTTCCCAGATGACAGGTCGTAAAGATATGCCTCACATATTCATTACATTTTCCCCTGTGGGCAGGAAGATTACCCCTGAGCTAGAAGTGTGGTTGAACGAAAGGGAAGAACTCAAAAAGACCATTGCCACTGCCCCGCGTATGAGGCTGTTCCATATTCTGCAAGAAGTTGATGTAAAGCTTCGGGAAGCAGCGATAATTGCAGAGGCCTTGGAGACCTTCAAGAGCAACTTTAAAAAACGCCTTAAATCAATATGGAAGACAGCCGCTGTTGCAGCCACAGGTGGTTTTTTGTTTGGGGATGTATTGATGAAGCTGATTTTTGGTTTTCCTAGCACCACCTTGCTGGAAGCTATTCTTAAAGGCACTTTTTCTATTTCAGTACTGTTGTGGCCATCCATTTGGGCCTTGGTGGCAATGGCATTAACTGCTTTGTATGTCCAGCGTTTTTCATTCCCCAAATTTGTAAAGGAGACTGTGGACAATATAGATTCCCTTTGTAAGATTGACAGCGCCTATAAAGGGGATTTGTGGAACAGAGTAAAAGGTAAGGTCAAGAGCATGATAGAAAAAGATGCCAGGCACCTATTATGGATGCCTCATGGCAGGTTCTACAAACGCCTTAATGATATGGTGAACAAGGATCTCAAAAAGATGTATGAGCAGGTTAGAACTGCATAGCTGTTTCACCAGCAATGATCAATTTTTTTATATAAGTAAGCAATTTCAGGAGTAACAATATGTCTGGACATTCAAAGTGGAGCACAATCAAACACAAAAAGGCTGCCCAAGATGCTAAAAGGGGTAAGGTCTTCACCAAGCTTATTAAAGAAATAACAGTGGCTGCCCGTTTGGGAGGGGGAGATCCAGCATCCAATCCGCGCCTCAGAGCTGCCATAAGTGCTGCCAAAAATGCAAATATGCCCAAGGACAATATAGAAAGGGCAATTAAAAAGGGTACAGGTGAACTTGAAGGCGTAAGTTATGAAGATGTTACCTATGAAGGGTATGGCCCAGGCGGAGTTGCTGTTTTGGTAGAGACCATTACCGACAACCGCCAGCGCACTGTGGCTGAAGTGCGCCACATCTTTGCAAAGCGCGGCGGCTCCCTGGGTGAGCCTGGAAGCGTTGCCTGGATATTTTCCAAAAAGGGTTTGATCGTGGTTGAAAAGGACAAGGTGGATGAGGAAACCCTTATGGAGATGGCCCTTGAGGCAGGGGCAGATGATCTGCAAGAACAGGAATCTGAGTGGGAAATCGTAACCTCTCCAGAGAACTTTGCTAAGGTTAAATCGGCCTTGGAATCAAAAGATATTCCTATGGTGTCAGCAGAAGTGACCATGGTGCCTCAGAATACAGTCAAAGTGGAAGATGAACAAAAGGCAACCCAGCTGATGAAGCTTATGGAGGCCCTTGAAGATAATGACGATGTGCAGCACGTATATGCCAATTTCGATATACCTGAAAAGATCTTGGAAAAGGTGGCGTGATTATGGGAGGATATCCCATACTTGGAGTCGATCCAGGTTCCAGGGCCATGGGATATGGCATAATCTTGAACTCCAAAGCAGGAGTAAAATTTGAGACTGCGGGGGTATTGCGTCCGCCCCAAAATATTGGGTTGGCAGAAAAGCTGCTTTTTTTATTTGAGGGTTTGACTGAAATCATAGATCAATTTAAGCCAGCAGCCTCAGCAGTGGAGGCAGTTTTTAATGCTAGAAATGCAAGATCAGCGCTTATTTTAGGCCATGCCAGGGGAGTGGCGCTGCTGGCAGCCAGCAGCAGGGCCCTTGAGGTGTTTGAATATACGCCTGCTCAGGTAAAGCAGGCAGTTGTGGGATATGGAAGGGCTGAAAAAAGGCAGGTGCAAAATATGGTAAAAATGCTGCTCAATCTTCCCAAAGCCCCGGCCCAAGATGCTGCTGACGCCTTGGCCGTGGCAATCTGCCATGCCAATTCCAATTTAAATGATTTGCTGAATGGTTCTGCTATGCAACGGGGAATAAGATGATTGGTCAGATAATGGGCAGGGTGCTTGATCGCTGGGATACAGGCGTTGTAGTAGATGTGAATGGCCTGGGTTATGAAATTCATATGCCTTCTTCATGTGCAGCAAAGTTTCCTCCATCAGAAAAAGATGTGGTTATATATACCCACTTGGTATGGCGTGAGGATACACTATCTCTCTATGGTTTTGAGTCCAAGGAGGGAAGGGATATGTTCAGGCTGCTGCTTCAGGTCTCAGGAGTGGGCCCAAGGGTGGCAATGAACGTGTTATCTATGTTGGGGCCTGATGAACTCATTGATATCTTGGCCAAAGGGGAAAATAAGCGCCTTCAATCCATTCATGGTGTTGGTAAGAAGACTGCTGCCCGTCTATGTGTTGATTTAAAGGAACGGGCCAAAGGTATGCTGGAGCAGCGCGGTGCCAACTATGCAGATGTGGCTTTTATGCCCAAAGATGAGGGAAATGTTTACAATGATGCCTTGTCTGCGTTGATCAATCTAGGTTACAAAAAGGGAGAGGCTTCAGCTGCAATCAGAAATATTATGAAACAACATGAAGATGCTGATTGGAGTTTGGAAGAACTCGTAAGGGCAGCCCTGAAGGCCTTGGTCAGGGAGCGGGAACCCAGAAAGTGAGCCAACATATTGAACGCAGTGATTTAACCATTCCTAAACCTGTCCTGGATGATTTTCCTGTGGAACCAGGCCTTAGGCCGAGGTTGCTGCATGAGTATGTGGGCCAGGCAGAAGTAAAAAAGCGCCTGGATGTCTTCATCAAGGCTGCCAAGGGCAGGAATGAGGCATTAGATCATGTGCTTTTGCATGGCCATCCAGGGCTTGGAAAGACCACATTGGCCTATATTATTGCAGCTGAATTGGGTGTAAGCATCAGATGCACTGCTGGTCCTGTTATTGAAAGGCCCGGAGATTTGGCTGCCATATTGACCAACCTCCAGGAAGGGGATGTCCTGTTTATTGATGAAATTCACAGGCTGAGCGCATCTGTTGAAGAGATCCTCTATCCAGCCATGGAGGATTTTCAGCTAGATTTGATCATAGGGCAGGGGCCCAGCGCCCGTTCCATCAAGATCGATTTGCCCAGGTTTACCCTCGTGGGGGCCACTACCCGCGCAGGCCTTCTTTCGCCGCCCTTCAGGGACCGTTTTGGTGTGGTCTTGAGAGTGGATTTTTATGCAGATGAAGAGCTTCAGGAAATTGTGGTCCGCTCTGCAAAGATCTTGGGTGTCAGCATAGAGCCTGAGGGAGCATTTGAGATAGCAAAACGTTCCAGGGGCACGCCGCGCATTGCTAACCGCCTGCTTCGCAGAGTAAGGGATTATGCAGAGGTCAAGGCTGGAGGAAGTATAACCAAAGAGGTGGCAGACAAGGCACTCAAGATGCTAGAGGTGGATGATCTTGGGCTCGATAGAATGGACCGCGAAATCCTGGCTGTAA
>JAMOVF010000100.1 GCA_027061625.1 Deltaproteobacteria bacterium | reverse complement strand
AAGCATACCAGTGGCAAGGAGTGTTATCCGGCTATCCTAACCACAGGTGATATGGTCAAGATGACTAAACTGCCAGATTTTGAGCCAGACAAGGCGGCTTTTTTCATGCCCGCAGGTGCTGGGCCTTGCCGGTTTGGTCAATATCCTAGACTTCACAGGCGGGTATTGAATCGGTTGGGCCTTGAAAGTGTGCCTATTATCACCATAAATCAGGATATCTCCTTTTACACCGATGCCGAAGAGCTGGGTAATTCATTTCCGCGCTTGGCATGGCAGGGAGTGGTTGCTGTTGATTTGCTAGACAAGATGGCCAGGGCTGTGCGCCCTTATGCTGATGACAAAGAAGGTGTGAACAACCTTTACCGTCAAGGTCTGGAAATGATCTGCAGGGCCATTGAGTCCCATCTTGACCTTGGCCCTGTGCTAAGCGGTCTGGCTGAGTCTTTTTTGTCACTAAAATCCCAAGATCATGTTAAAAGGCCGCTGATTGCTGTGGTGGGAGAGATATACACCCGGGTGAACGCCTTGGCCAATGCCTGGCTGGTAGATAGGTTGGAAGATCTGGGAGCAGAGGTGATTCTTCCCTCTATGACAGAATGGATCTTATACACCAATTACACAGCTATAAGGCGTGCCAGACGTAAGAGGGAGTGGAAGAACTATCTGCGTCTCGTAATGGAAAATACTATCCAGATTAAGGATCTTCGAAGGCTTGAAAAGAAGGTCTTTGAGCTGCCGGGAGGACGCGAGCAGATTATAAGAAAAGTGCTTAATAAGGCAGATCCTTTTGTGAGCAGCGAGTATGAAGGCGAAGCTGTATTGAGCACAGGCAAATCTGTGGAGTATATAGAAAATGGCGTCAGCGGAATTGTTAATGTTATGCCCCTTACCTGTATGCCAGGCACCATAGCCAATGCCCTTATTACCAGGATCAGGAAACAGATAGGCTCAAAACCCTTCCTGGCCCTTGCCTGTGATGGACAGCAGGAAACAGGCAGGTTTTTACGCCTTGAGGCATTTGTTCATCAGGCTAAGGAAAACATGGCATCCTTGCAGAAATAGAAAGGGCGGCCTGAGGCCGCCCAAGCTTCATCAGCAATTAAAGAATGTGAAGAATTAGACTTCCTCTACTGTGATGGCACCAGTGGGGCATACTTCCACACAGGTTTCGCAGCCAAGGCAATCTTCTTCCCTGGCAATAACAGGTTTGTCATCTTCGAAGTCATAGACTTCTGCAGGACAGGCATTCACACATTCTTCATCGCCTTGACATTTGTCATAATCAATAGTGATCTTAAACATAGCTTCCTCCTTATTTCTGATTGTACCCGAGTATTTTACACAGGTTTATCAACTTGAGTGTCCATATAGACGAAGGAGATTCCTTTTGTCAAGGCCGATCTTTTGAGAAGATGCTCATAATTTGTTTAGAGCGTTGATTTCTTGCGCTCTTTTTTTCATGATGGCCTTGCTTTTTCATGAATTTTTACCTTTTTCTCTAAATTTTTGAGCTGCTGCAACCAGGCTTTTAGCCCAATGTGGGCATGATAATGCATGAATATGTGTGTATGTGGCAAAGAGACCTTTGTAGCACAGGCCTTCCTTGTTATCGATAAAACCAGCCCCTCTCTCTACACGGCAGGAAAATTGTCCTTTGGGTTCACTGCAGGAGGGCGTGGGCCGGGAATAATGAAATTCATGTCCGCGCAAAAAAGTACCTTTGGGGTAGTAGGGATTGGATTCAATCACCTCCAAATTAGTATATCCATGGCCTGCGGGCTTTTTTTCTACAACAAAGTCCCAATCTATGGCCCCCACCATCGGATATTTTTTTCCCTGCCATATGATGTTCTTACCCATGAACATAAGGCCACCGCATTCTGCATAGACAGGCATGCCAGATTCTACAGCCTCCTTTAATGCAGCACGAAGTCGGGCATTGGCAGCAAGCTTGGCTGCCTGGGTTTCGGGAAAACCGCCCCCAATATACAAGGCATCAATTGGCGGCAGGTGCTCATCTGTAAGACTGTTTATATATACTAGCTTGGCTCCCCTAGACTCCAGGGCCTCGAGGTTTTCTGGATAGTAGAATTGAAAAGC
>JAMOVF010000099.1 GCA_027061625.1 Deltaproteobacteria bacterium | reverse complement strand
TCCTGGTGGTGCGGATGGGCTTTTTGCAGGCAACAGCAGCTTTTTTATGACTCAGCTTTTTGCAGTAGGTGTGGTGCTGGTCTACGCCTTTGTAGTAACATTTATATTATTGAAGATAGTAAATGCGGTTTCCAAGTTGCGCCTGAGTGTGGAAGATGAAGTCCAAGGCCTTGATCTCAGCCAGCACAGTGAGACGGCCTATAATTAATCCAACAACATGCGGAATGATGCTCAAAATTGTTGTTAGCAGATATGAGTTAGGTTAAGAGTGAAAGAACAATACCCAAAAGAGACGTTGGCTTTCAAAAAAGGCCACGGAAAATTCCGCCTGTTAAAACTAAAATAGGAGGTAGGCTTACAATGAAAAAAATAGAGGCAATCATAAAGCCCTTTAAGCTAGATGATGTTAAAGAGGCCTTGAATGAGATAGGAGTAGCTGGCATGACCATTTCAGAGGTCAAAGGCTATGGCCGCCAAAAAGGACATAAAGAAATCTACCGTGGAGCAGAATATGTGGTTGATTTCCTGCCCAAGGTGAAGCTGGAAATCGTTATAGAAGAATCAAAGGCTGAAGAAGTTGTTGAAACAATAAGGGAAGCAGCCTATACAGGCAAAATAGGTGATGGAAAGATCTTTGTTCTGCCTGTTGAAGAGGTAGTGAGGGTAAGGACAGGAGAAAGGGGAAGAGAGGCTATTTAGTCTGCAAATATTATGGCTCCCATTAGGGAAAAAAAAGCGATTTTAAAAAAAGGGCCTGAAGCAGTTCAGGCCCTATGGAATAAAGGCCTTGTAGGGCGTGCTTTATTACGAGAGCATACCCGTGTGGTAGATGATTTCGTATGTTCTCTGTTCTCTTCTGCCAATAAAGGCTCTGAGTCCTCGGAAGGCGTATCCCTTGTAGCGCTGGGAGGATATGGCCGTAAAGAGCTTTTTCCTTTTTCAGATCTGGATTTAATGCTCCTTTTTCATCCCTCAAATAAAAAACTGGTGGAAGGAATTGCCGAGCATGTCTTTTACCCGCTTTGGGATTCAGGCAGGGAAGTTGGACATGGCGTGCGCACCATAAAAGAGTGCCTGAAACAGGCTCAATCAGATTTTTTTTTCCAGGTTTCGCTGTTAGACATGAGGCACTTGTGCGGAGATGAGGGCCTCACCCAAGAACTGGCTTCAAAATTTCAAAAAAAATTTATAGATGGCAAACGCCAAAAATTTGTGCAGAAGATGCAAATACATAGGGAGGAGAGGCATAAGCGGTTTGGCTCCCACGTATATCTCTTAGAGCCTAATATAAAGGAGAGCCGGGGTGGTTTACGGGATCTGCAAGCTATCCTATGGATTGCAAAGGTGCTCTTCGGCTTGAGCGGTCTGCAACAATTGGAAGAGGCTGGCATCTTCACCAAGGCTGAACTGGATAGGATGTCTGGAGCCTGGGACAATCTTATAAAGGTGAGAAACCGGCTCCACTTTGTATCTAAACGCAAAAATGACAGGCTCTTTTTTGAATATCAGGAACAGATTGCAAAGTTATCTGGCCACCTGGACAAACAAGGGGTGCTTGGGGTTGAGCACTTTATGCGCGAGGTATATGACAGCCTGCAGACCATCGCCATCTATTCAGATCTATTTTTTGAGCATGTAGAAGAAACGGTTCAGCAATCGAGATCCAAGGCCCAGGTAAAGGCTCTGGAGCCAGGCCTTGAGGTGATAAATGGCCGTATCCATTATAGTGATCCCGATATGATCGAAAAAAAACGGGTCCTTCTAATGAAACCCTTTGCCTACATGGCAGCAGACGGCACTCCTCTTTATCACCGAACTAAGCGGATTATTACAGAAAAACTGGATTTAATAGAGGATAAACAGCAAAAATCCTCCAGGATGGCCTCTGTATTTTTCCAAGTACTGGCCGGGGAACATGCAGGCGATGCCCTAACCACCATGCTCAACACCGGGCTGCTGGTAAAATATATCCCAGAATTCAACAAAATACGCTCTCTTGCCCAGTATGATATCTATCACATCTATTCTGTTGACCGCCATTCAATCGAGACCGTAAGGGGATTGCACTCTTTGAGGGAATCCCACAAACACATTTTTAAGGAAATCAAGAAACCGCTTGTTTTGTATTTGGCAGGCCTGCTCCATGATATTGGAAAGGGAAGGGGAGGAAAACATGCCCAAATTGGAGCACCAATAGCTGAAGAAATAGGTAAAAGGCTCCATTTGGAAGAGGAGGATATTCAAGCCCTTCGTTTTCTGGTTGAAAACCATCTCTATTTGATGAAGATGGCTACACGGCGCGACCTGGATGATGAAGGCCTGATTATCAAGTGTGCGCGGGTTATCAGAGACCGCGACCTCCTCAATATGTTATATCTTTTATCCATTGCAGATGCCAAGGCCACAGGGCCTACAGTATGGAATGAGTGGAAAGGAGCCCTGCTGCTAGACCTCTACTTAAAGATATCTCATCTGCTTGAAAGGACTGACCTGGTTGATCCAGACAGGGTCAAGGCCGTTCAATGGATGCAGGAAAAAATAAAGGGCTGCCTGGGTGAAAAGGCAGAAAAGGAGCTTTGCCAGCTCCCAGAAGATTATCTTTTGAGTTTTACGCCTGAAGCTATCTGCCACCATATAGAGCTAAAAAACAGCTTAGAGAAAGAGGCCTTTGTAATGGAGGTGGAAGACCGGGGCCATTACTGGTCTATCCTCTTTATGGCACCAGACAGGATAGGCCTGCTCTCCAAGATCTTGGGCGTGCTGGCCCTGCACAATGTGCAGATATTGGGGGCTCAAATATTTACCATGAAAGATGGAACCGCTGTGGATGTGCTGGATGTATCTCCATTGTCTGGATCCTGTATTGAACAGGAAGACTGGGACCGCATCAAGTCTGATCTAGGCCTTGCCCTTTCAGACAAGATGCATCTGCCTTCCAGGCTGGCTAGAAAGCACAAGCCTATTGGAACTGGACAGCACCATCTATGCCTTAAGCCAAAGGCAAAAGTAGTTGTTGATAATGATTCATCAGACTTTTATACCATTGTTGAGATACACGCTGAAGACAGGCCTGGGCTTCTATTTGACATTACCCGCACATTCTGCGATATGGGAGTAGGAATTTACAGGGCTAAAATTGGCACTTCTGCTGATCAAGTGGTAGATGTCTTCTATGTATTAGACAGGGTTGGCCAAAAGTTGATAGAAAAAGATTTTATAAGCGAGCTTAAAAATGCCTTGCTATATGCAGCAGGCTGTGCAGGATAGCGAATAAAAAGAGGCAAGAAAAAATACAAAAAGGAGGATTTCAGAGATGACCCCGAAAGAAGTATTAGATTTTGCGAAAGAAAAGGATATCAAGGTGGTGGATATCCGCTTTCTTGATTTCCCAGGCGTATGGCAGCACTTTACTGTACCTATTAAAGAGGTTGATGAGTCTGCCTTTGAAAATGGCTTTGGTTTTGACGGCTCCAGCATCAGGGGCTGGCAGCCTATTCATGCCAGCGACATGCTCGTGGTGCCAGATGCCAGCACTGCCCAGATTGACCCATTTTTCGAAGAACCCACCTTGGTCCTCATTGGTGACATCGTAGACCCCATCACAAAAGAGGCATATTCCAGGGATCCCAGGAACATTGCTAAAAAGGCAGAGGCCTATTTGAAGAGCACTGGCTTGGGCGATACCTGCTATATTGGGCCAGAGGCTGAATTTTTTATCTTTGATGATGTCCGTTATGACAATGCCTCAAATGGCTGTTTCTATGAAGTAGATTCCATTGAAGGCATCTGGAATACCGGCAGGGATGAGTGCCCCAACTTGGGATACAAACCACGCCACAAAGAGGGCTACTTCCCAGTTCCTCCCACAGACAAATTCCAGGACATGCGTACAGAGATGCTTTTGGTATTGGAGTCCCTGGGTATTGACACCGAGTGCCAGCACCATGAGGTTGCCACCGCAGGCCAGGCAGAAATTGACATGAGGTTTAAGCCCCTTTTGCTCATGGGCGACCAGCTCATGTGGTTCAAGTATGTGCTGAAAAATGTTGCCTACAGTTATGGCCACACTGTCACCTTTATGCCAAAGCCCCTGTATGGAGACAATGGAACTGGAATGCACACCCATATAAGCATCTGGAAGGGTGACACCCCAGTCTTTGCAGGTGACAAATATGCTGGTCTTTCCCAGGAAGCCATGTACGCCATTGGCGGCATCTTGAAGCACTGCCGCGCCCTTTGCGCCTTTACCAACCCCTCTACAAACTCCTATAAGCGCCTTGTGCCAGGCTTTGAGGCCCCAGTGAACCTTGCTTATTCAAGCCGTAACAGAAGCGCTGCCGTCAGGATTCCAATGTACTCCCAGTCTCCAAAGGCAAAAAGGATTGAGTTCAGGACTCCAGACCCATCCTGCAACGGCTATCTCGCCTTTTCCGCCATGCTCATGGCCGTGCTCGATGGTATAGAAAACAAGATTGATCCAGGTGAACCATTGGATAAGAACATCTATGACCTGCCGCCAGAAGAGCTTGCCAATATTCCTTCAGCTCCAGGCTCTTTGGATGAGGCCCTTCAGGCCCTGAAAGAGGATCATGAATTCCTGCTTAAAGGCGATGTCTTTACACAGGATGTGATTGATATGTGGATAGAGTACAAGACTGAGAATGAAGTAAACGCTGTTAAACTTCGTCCACATCCATATGAGTTCTTCCTCTACTATGACATTTAATCAACCCTAAATAAAAGCATAACCAAAAAAGCGGGCTGTTATATCAGCCCGCTTTCTTATTCTTAAGATCAATTTTAAGGAATTGCCTTCTACTGAACCTTATTCCTCCTCTTAAATCCATTCTTGCTCCAGCAATAGACGCGCATAGGCGGAATATTGAGCAGTTCCAGCTTTTTATGGTGGCAGCAGCCCATTACGGGCTCACACAAGTCAGCAACACGGTTTCTGGCCTGATAGGCCACAAATTTGCCGCCATAAACAAGCACCGAAGATATCACCTCAATTATCTTGGTGCCAAGACTGCGGTCCAAAGTGGAAAAGGGAATGCCTGAAATCACCACATCTGGATTGGGAAGCCCATATGATTCCAAGATCTCCTTCAGCTCAACTGCATTGCCAAGATGAGTGATAAGCCTGTCATCCTTGATCTGGCTCACTAGCTGATGAAATAACGGATTTATTTCCACAGTCAGTAATTTGGCATCTGGTTTCATTTCTGCCAAAATAGCCTTGGTTGTGCCTCCGGTACCTGGACCAAGCTCAACGATCATATTCGCTGAGGCCACATTTGCTGTTTTGACTATTCTGCGCTCCAGAAACCTAGAACTAGGTACTACAGAGCCTATCTGCAACGGTTCTTTTAAGAATTGATGAAAAAATATTGTACGGCCATTCATTTTTATTATATGAAATCTTTCACCCGAGAATTTTGGGCCACTTTAATAAAAACTTTTTGTGCGTCAAGGTGATTATTCCTAATCATGCCTTTTTATTAGTCCTTAATAAATTGAGGGTACGCAACATATCAAAAAGCTTATCTACTGTGAGCTGACCAGGAGCTGTTGCCCCTCCCTCTATACAAGTTGCAAAAGAAAATGGTGCTCCCAGGGCCAGGCAAGCCACTCTGCTTATTTTACCAATATCTCCCATGCAGAAGGCCACAAGTTTACATCCTTGCTGCTCTAAGCCCAAATAATAAAGTGACAATACTTTTTTTATATCCCCTTGCTCCAATGGGGTGGTCACCACTTTTACAATATCAACCCCGCTTTTGCCCATATCGTTTACGATATTTACAAGATCTTTATCCGCTGGCGTTTTTTGAAAATCATGCCATGAAAAAATAACCTTACATGCCTTTTTATTAGCATATTCAAGCAGTTCATTCCTTAAAAATTTATCGCTACTAAATTCTATATCTATGTAGGCAGCCCCTGCATCCACGGCCTTTTTTAACAGCCCTAACCTTTTTTCTTCTTCCTGATGAATGTTCCCGCCTTCACTGTGATGCCTGTTGGTAAAAATCAGCGGCACAGCAGAAGCTGCCACCAGCTCTTCAAGGTCCACGGAATAGGGATCACGGAAACAATCCAAACGCACCTCAGCAAGAGATACCTTATCCTTTACTACATTTAAATGATAGAGGAATTCAGCAGCATCTTTCGCTTGTACAGCAGCACAGATCATCTAAAGAGAGCTATCCAAAATAGGGATCGCTGTCTGGATCTATCTTAGCCAAATATGAAGCAATGGCCGAATCATAACTGCTTGTGGTCTCAAAGACCTTTCTGGCCAATGTAAACCTGGTCTTAAGCGTAGTTGCACCATCGTTCGCCTTCATCTCCTCCAGCACCTTTTGATAGTCTGAAGGATCTACTACTACAGTGACATAACGGAAGTTCTTTGCTGAGGACCTTAGCAGGGTTGGACCGCCAATATCAATGTTTTCTATGGCCTCTGCCAGTGTAACCCCTTCCTTGGCCACAGTCTTTTCAAAGGCATACAGATTAACCACTACAAGCTCAATAGATGGAATTCCATGCTCTTTCATCTGGGCCATATGTTTTTCATTGTCGCGGATAGCGAGGATGCCTCCGTGAACTTTGGGATGCAACGTCTTTACCCTTCCATCCATCATTTCCGGAAAGCCGGTAAGCTCTGAAACGTCTTTTACCGGAACACCTGCTTCCCTGATAACCTTTGCTGTGCCGCCAGTGGATACTATTTCAACCCCCATGGCTGCCAGCTCTTTGGCAAAGTCTGCTACACCGCTTTTGTCTGTTACGCTGATCAAGGCCCTGGTAATTTTGGTCATGGCTCCCTTCCTCTCCAAGCAAATTGTGTTCAGAATATCAAACATGATGGTCGGGATGGAGGGATTTGAACCCCCGACCCCAGCGTCCCGAACGCTGTGCTCTACCAGACTGAGCCACATCCCGACTGTAAACGGAATGTCATAATGTAACAGATGATTGGGGTTGTCAACCAGGCTCCTAAAGGTTAGAAGATTGTGTCAATAAAATAAGCAATTAAGCTTAAATAATTACATAACAGGAAGGTGTTGGGATGAAAATTGAGGAATACTCCTTTGGGAGAATTGTCATAGATGGCAAACCCTATACAAAAGATGTCAAAATAATAAAAGGCCAAGTCATTCCAGAATGGTGGCGGGAGAGCGGACACGTACTGCAATATCAGGACATTGAAGACATAGTTGAGGCAAGGCCCCATACCTTGATTGTGGGCACAGGATCGCCTGGCCGCCTAAAAATCGAACCAGAGCTGCCCAATGTGCTTGCGGAAATGGGAATCCGCGTTGAGACCTTGCCCAGCAGCCTTGCCATGGAACGCTTTAATGAACTGATTGAGCTTCACGGCACAGACAAAGTTGCTGGAGCATTTCATCTTACCTGTTGAGCCGCTTTGAACAAATCCATACCTGCCATAATGGTGGCCGGCACCCACAGCGGCTGTGGCAAAACATCTGCGGCATTGGGCCTAATGGCTGCCTTAAAAGAAAAAGGGCTTGAGGTTGCACCATTTAAAGTGGGGCCAGACTTTATTGATCCAGGCTACCACGAAGTTTTGTGCCAGAGGCCTTCCTATAACCTTGACACTTGGATGAATGACGATGCCACTGTAAGGCAGATATTCTTGCAAGGCAGCAGAGGAGCAGACATAGCAGTCATCGAAGGGGTAATGGGCCTTTTTGACGGGGCTGCAGGGCAATATGGCCCAGGTGCTTCAGCGCATGTGGCAAAGGTGCTTGGCGTTCCTGTTTTATTGGTTGTGGACAGCAGCCACATGGCTGCAAGTATAGCAGCCCTAATCAAAGGATTTATAGAATTGGACCCCGAAGTCAAATTTGCAGGTGTGTTGATAAACCAAGTGGCAAGCCCCCGTCATGAACATATTATAAAAAAGGCCTTAGAAAAATTGGGGCTTGAATGGTATGCCTATATGCCTAGAAACCAAGAGATAAATATTCCATCTAGGCATCTGGGCCTTGTTACTATCCATGACCAGCAGGAAATCAAAGACCTCTTCTCAAATCTTGCTTCATGGGTAAAACAATATTGTGACATAGAAGGCCTTCTAAAGACTTTAGCTGACTCTCCTTTTCCCGCATCAGAGCCTCCAGACTCAACATTATTCAAAGAAAGAATATGTTCAGATGGGCCAGTAATTGGAATTGCCAGGGATGAGGCATTTTGTTTTTACTATCAAACCACTTGGGATCTTCTTGCTTCCTGTGGTGCTAAAC
>JAMOVF010000098.1 GCA_027061625.1 Deltaproteobacteria bacterium | reverse complement strand
TATTTAATGGATTGCGGTCAATATCAAGGCCCTTGGGAGATTGAGAAAAGAAATTATGGCCCTTTTGGGTTTTCTCCAGACAAGGTAGATGCCCTGTTATTAAGCCATGGTCATTTAGATCATTGCGGTAGAATACCAGTCTTAGTGAACAAAGGCTTTACAGGAGATATTTATTGCACGCCTCCCACTAGGGATATTGCCCTTTTAATCCTTCTTGATGCTGCCCATATTCTAAAAGAAGAGTTTATTTGGAAAAAAAGGCGGTTAACCAGAGCAGGTATAAAGGTTAATGAGCCGCTTTTTTCTGTGGAAGATGTCTTTTTTTCCATGGATTTTTTCAAGCGGTGTGTGAAGTATCATGAGCAAATAACTTTAGATAAAGATGTTACTGTTACGTTTCAGGCAGCAGATGCTGGCCATATCCTTGGCTCAGCTCAAATTTATGTAAGATATCCAGATAGGCATGGTAAACAAAAAACTCTGCTTTACACAGGGGATCTTGGAGATGGAAACAGGCCTGTAGTAAATGATCCTGATGATCCTGTTGGGCCGATAGATACGTTGGTTATGGAATCCACTTATGGCAATAGGGATCACAAGTCTTATGAAAGCTCTGTAGAGGAATTTGAAGAGGCTGTAACTTCTACTGTTAAGCGTAAGGGCACTGTGTTGATTCCCACCTTTGCCTTAGAGCGGGCACAGGAGATATTATTTATTTTAGGCCAGATGAAGCGGAGTGGAAAGCTTTCCAAAAGGGTTCCAGTCTTTTTAAATAGCCCTTTGGCCATTGATATTACAAAATTATACCATCGCCATTGCGATTTTTGTAATGAGAAGGTTCATATTCATCAACTGGATAAGAGAAAGTCTCCTTTTGTTTTCCCCGGGCTTTATTTTACTGAAACCACAGAAGAGTCTAAGGCTATACATAATGTTTCAGGCCCAAAAATTGTTTTGGCTGGAAGTGGCATGATGACTGGTGGCCGCATAAAGCATCATCTGAAACATAATTTATGGAAAGAAAACAGCACGTTGATTATTGTAGGCTTTCAGGCTCAAGGAACATTGGGAAGGCGTATTATAGAAGGGGCTGATACAGTCAAAATTTTTGGCGAGCCTATAGCAGTCAAGGCCAGAGTTTATACTATCAATGGCTTTTCAGCCCATGCAGATAGGACAAACCTTTTGAATTTTGCCAAAAAGGCCTCTCCAAAGAAAATTATTTTGGTTCACGGCGAGCCTTCAGCCTCTTTGGCTTTAAGAAAGACATTGGAGCGAAAGCTGCCAAAGACTGCTGTCCATATTGCCCAGCATGGCCAGAGCATCAAATTGTAATGGCAAGAAAGCATCCTGCTGAAATTCCAACGCTTCTTTATGCTGATGCTAAGGGGAAAATTTATGATTTTCCAGCCCTTAAAATGGCAGGAAGAAGTGGGAACAGCTTTTATCCAGTTCTGCCCCATGACTTAATTCCCCTGCCTGAAGGAAGTGAGCTGTTTGTGCTGCCCGGGCGGATGCCCATAGGCTGGGATGAAGAGCGGGATGAAATAGTTGTTTTAGAAGAAGATCCTTCTGGGGCAAAGGGCCCAATTCAGGCAGTAGCTGCCTTTATGGCACCAGCATATACCCAGACCAGCTTGGCAGCCTTTTACAAGGGCAGTGATGTCAAAGAGCCTTTGCCTCTTTTTGCCTATACAGCAGTGGGATGGTGGAAAGGAAGATTTTGGGTAGCAGGTTTCCGTAGTGATCCTGATCCGCGGCAAGATATTCAGAATTTTAATCCTGCAACTGTAAAGAAACGCACTTTAGCTTGGCTTAAAAGGGATAAAACCAATAGGCTTATAAAACATTTAGGCAGGTGCAGCCTTACTTATGGCTGCCCTGCTGCAAAAAATCTTTTTTTAGGAAGATGGGAGGCTCCCTTGCCTACATCGCCTGAATGTAATGCCCGTTGCTTGGGCTGCTTGTCAAAACAGCCCCCAGATGGCCCTCCAGCCACGCAGGAGCGCATTAAATTTACTCCAACCCCTCAGGAGGTAGCAGCAATAGCCACTCGCCATTTGGAAAATGCAAGCAAGGCCATAGTGAGCTTTGGTCAAGGGTGTGAAGGCGAGCCT
>JAMOVF010000097.1 GCA_027061625.1 Deltaproteobacteria bacterium | reverse complement strand
CGATGTGGCAAAACGTAATAAAGATGGCAAACCTGTGGTCAATGAAGTTGCCTTGCCGGCACTTGAGGCCCTGCTTGAGCAGGCTGGAAGCGTGCTGGCCCATGAAGAATGGCAAGATAAACTTCAACAGTTTAAATCAGCTATGGAGGTTGACCCCAAACCCCCTGTTACCTTGAAGGCAGAGTTACGTGATTACCAAATAGAAGGCTTTAAATGGCTTGCTAAAATGGCAGCTTGGGGCATGGGCTGCTGTTTGGCAGATGATATGGGGCTTGGAAAGACCTTACAGGTTTTGGCGGTATTATTGCATAACATGGACTTTGGACCGGTCTTGGTGCTGGCTCCATCATCGGTTGGATTCAACTGGGTAAATGAGACAAGGAAATTTGCACCAACTCTTAATCCGATTCTCTATAGGGAAAAAAACCGGAAGGCACTGTTAAAAGATCTTGGTCCAGGTGATCTTTTGGTGACCAGTTATTCCCTTGTATGGCGCGATATTGAGGAGCTAAACAAAATAGAATGGGGAACCTTGGTATTAGACGAAGCACAAGCAGTGAAAAACGCCCATACCAAGACTGCCAAAGCAGTGTATACTATTAATGCCAAGTGGAAAGTTGCCATGACAGGCACGCCTGTTGAAAATCATCTTTCAGACCTATGGAGCTTGTTTCGCGCCATTGTTCCAGGTCTTTTTGGTCCCTGGGAATCCTTCAAACATAAATTTGTTATTCCCATTGAGGTTGACAAAGATAAAAGTGCCAGACGCGCATTAGCTAAAGTGGTAAGACCATTTATACTACGGCGAACCAAAACCGAGGTTTTGGAAGAGCTGCCTAGCCGTACTGAGCAAATACTTTATGCTGAGCTAAGCGATGATGAGCGGGCACTCTATGAATCAGTGCGTTTGAAGGCCTTACAAGATATTGAAAAAGAGCAGGCTGGAGAGGCAAGCCGTTTTAAGATACTTGCTGCCCTGACAAAGCTCCGCCAGCTTGCATGCCATCCTGCAATGGTGATGGAGGATTGGGATGGGCCCTCTGCAAAAATCAATATTCTGCTAGATACCCTGGAAACTTTGATAGATGGAGGTCATAGGGCGCTTATTTTCAGCCAATTTACTACTCTCCTTGAGCTTGTGAGGGCTGAACTGGAGAAAAACGGCATGTCATACTTGATGCTCACAGGCAAGACCCCTGTTAGAATAAGAGATGGTCTTATTGATTCCTTCCAAAGAGGCAATGCTGATTGCTTTCTGATATCTTTAAAGGCAGGAGGAACTGGGCTTAATCTTACTGCTGCTGATTATGTTATACATCTGGACCCTTGGTGGAACCCAGCTGTGGAGGACCAGGCCACAGACAGGGTGCACCGCATCGGCCAGACCAGGCCAGTAACTGTTTATAAGCTGGTTGCAAAGGGAACCATTGAAGAACGTATTCTGTCATTGCATAAAGAGAAAAAAGATCTCATATCTGGAGTGCTTGAGGGAACAGATGAGGCAGCAAAGTTGTCAGGTTCTGAGCTTGTGGAGCTGATAAAGGATGGGGCAGCTATTTACTAGGCTAGATAAGGGCTTTTAATACTTTCCAGACAGAGGCATATATATTTTCAACATCTGATAGCCCCAACCCTGCTCCCATGCCTACTTGATGTGCGCGCTCAGGCATCATGAAGTCTCCAGGAGCATGGCCATCTGAATTTATTACGAGACCTGCACCCGTCTTTTTTGCCATATTTGCCACATGGCCATTGGTAAGGCTGTGGCCTTTTCTGCCGGAAAGCTCTAGGAATATGCCTCTTTCACTTGCTTTGTGGGCATCTTCTAGTGAAATAAAGCCTGGATGTGCCAGAATATCTATATCTGCGTCTAGGGCAGCCTTGTTGGTGCCAGGGATTACTGGTTCGGTAATGGTTTCCCCATGGCAGACCACAATTTTGGCGCCAAGGCTCCGGGCCTCATCTGCCAAGGCAGAAATTTGATCTGGGTGTACATGGGTCAGCTCAATGCCAGGTATAAGTTTTGTGGAACTAACTTTATTTATCTGTTCTGCTGCTTTTACAATTCTGGGTATTATAAAATCAAGATTTGATGCATCGGCATGATCTGTTATGGCAATGGCGTCATAACCCATT
>JAMOVF010000096.1 GCA_027061625.1 Deltaproteobacteria bacterium | reverse complement strand
TTAACACCATGGCCACAAAGCGGGCTATGGCCACAGTAGCTCCAGATGCCAACTTGAAAGAAGTTGTAAAGGCTATGGTGAAAGGGCTGCGCCGCCGTGTGGTATATGTGGTGGACAATGAAATGAAACTTCAAGGCTGCATAACCTTGAAAAACCTTAAAGACATTGTTTTCAGCCACTTTTTATCCAAAAAACTTGAAGATGCCTTGGTCTTGAGTGAAGAGAATATGGAGCTTTTTGCCTTTGACAAGGCAGCTCAAGTCATGGAAAGCGATGTTCCTGTATGTCATGAAGATGACAAACTGCATGAAGTATTAGAATGGATGATGGAGGCAGATTTACTGGATGTGGCAGTGCTTGATCAACATGACAAGCTTGTAGCAGATCTTGATGTGCTGGATCTGCTGGAACAATGGCTGTTATTAGGCCACGAGGTCTTCTAAAGTGATAAATCACCCACTGCTCGCTGTCGGCCTTCTGCTTATCGGCTCCTTCTTGGGAGGAAGAGCCGCTAATGCCTTGAAACTGCCGCGGGTAAGCGGATATCTGGTGGCGGGCATGCTGATGAGCCCATCCTTTTTGAACATCCTGCCCAGCTCTGTGACCTCCCACGACCTTGCAAGCCTTACAGAAATAGCCTTGGGCATCATTGCCTACTCCATTGGCGGCAGCCTGGTATATAAGAGGCTCAAACAGCTTGGCAAGAGCATTGTCTGGATCACTATTACCCAGGCTACAGGAGCCTTTTTGTTCACCACCATCTCTTTGCTGCTGCTTTGGCCTTTGCTTACAGATTTTACGATCTCTGGAGTTTCAGACAGGAACATAACCTGGGCTGTTGCCATTGTCATTGGGGCTATTTCAGCAGCTACAGCTCCAGGCGCTGTGCTGGCGATAATTTCTGAATATAGGGCAAAGGGACCCTTTACCACCACGCTATTAGGAGTAATTGCACTTGATGACGGCCTTACCATCATACTTTTTGCCATAGCCTCCACCATTGCCAATATGCTTTTAAATCCTGATTCAGTCTCCTTTTTGAAAATGGCAATTACTCCTTTTATTGAAATAGGCTTATCAACTTTGATAGGTGTTCTAATTGGTTTTGGACTCAAATATGGAGTGCGTCTTGCCAGGCGTCCCAGCTCTGTGCTAATGCTGGTGCTGGGCGCTGTTTGCGTAGCCAGCGGAACTTCAAGCGTACTCCATGCATCTCCCCTCTTGACCAACATGATAGTGGGGTTCATTGTGGCCAACTGGGAGCCTAAACACCACCAGCTCTTTCATGTCCTTGAACAGATCGAAGAGCCTATTTTTGGTCTCTTTTTCAGTCTTGCAGGCGCACACTTTGACATAACAGTTATAAAACAGGCCGGTCTTCTTGGTCTGGCTATTTTGATTATAAGGGTTATGGGCAAACAGGCAGGCACGTGGCTGGGTGCAAATCTGTCAAAGGCCTCTCCTACTGTTAAAAAATATCTTGGCTTGGGCCTCTTTCCCCAAGCAGGTGTTACAGTAGGCCTGGTTCTTATAGCAGAAGAATTTCTACCCAGCGGAGTAAATGATATAGTGGTAAACGCTGTTATAGGCTCGGTGATATTAAATGAATTGATTGCACCTCCTTTGGTGACCTTTGCCTTTAGAAAGGCCGGGGAAGTAAAATAACAGCTATGCGAGGTTAAAAGTGAAGATCAAGGATGTGCTTGACAGGACAGTAAACTTACCTCACATAATCGTACCTTTAGATTTTTCCATTGAAAAAGTAGCTGAAAAGCTGCTACAAAACCCGCAGGTAAGAGAAATCTATGTGGTAGATGAACAAAACAGGCTTGTTGGTGAAATTTCACTAGGCAAAATCATTCGCTTTTTATGCACAGACCGCAGAAATTCCCTCTACTGTTCCCGCAACTTACTTGCAAGCCTTACATGCGAAAAAGTCTCCGACATTATGGATGAGGCAATTCTTTATGCCAAGGAAAGCGATGATCTGGACATAATTATAGACATGATGGTGAACAGGAATATAAAAGAAATACCCGTGGTGGATGATTCTGGCAGGATCATTGCCAATGTAGGAGTTTTGGATCTGTGGCGCCTAGCTGAAAGACAGTGGCGATGCAGATGTTCATAGGCTCTGATCCTCCCCCGG
>JAMOVF010000095.1 GCA_027061625.1 Deltaproteobacteria bacterium | reverse complement strand
AACATTATGAAATCGATGAATATTTTATTGGCGGTATAATTTTATTGTTTTTTATTATGGCTGATCTCATATCATGGCAACGCAATCAAAAGGTGGAACTTGAAAAAGTTAGAGTTTATAAGGCTATGATTTTTTCATTGCACCATATTTTAAATAATTTTTTGAATCAAATGCAGCTATTTCAATTTACTGCTCAAACGACTCCAGGCTTTGATCCCAAGGTCTTAAAATTGTACGATGAAATTATAGAGGAAACTACAAAACAGGTTAAAGAATTGAGCAATCTTAAAGAGATTGATGAACAAGCAATAAAAGAATCCGTTTTGCCCAAGAGTAGTAATTCGGCGTAGCAGTAAATTCTATATAAATAAAAAAGCGGCCCCTTTGTTAGGGCCGCTTTTTTTTATTTCTATGCTGCGTTTTCGTTTTTTTAGAAGAACCAGAGCAGTTCCAATGCCAGCCTTGTTGCTATGTCATCAGACTCTTTGGCTTCCTTGAAAGAGATGCCCTTTGCATAGGCGGCAAGGGCCCTGGTGATATCCTTTCCGCCTGCTCCTGGGAACAGGAAGGAGACACCGCTTTTCAAAGTAACAGAGTTGTAAACCTTATAGGAAAGCTCGTTATTCCATTCAATACCCATGAAGTCGTCTATTTCAACATCTGAAACGCCTAGGTTGGCATAGTATGCTTCAACAGGATCATTCTCAGCAAACCACATGGCCATCACATTGCCTTTGTAAGACCATCTGCCAGTGGCAAACTTTAGTCCGCCGCCAAACATGATGAGGCCAGGGTTCTCAAATTTACCGTAGCCAATTGGCTGCATGGAGTAAAGCGGCTGACCAAACACTGGGTTCACGTCAAAGGAAAAGCTCTGCTCAGAACCAAAGCTTGGGGTGTAACGGTGAAGTGCGCTAGCAGGCATAAAACCTTCATAGTCGTCATCGCCTGGATCGTCATCACCCTGGATGTAGTAGCCGCCTACATGGGCCTCAAATTTTTTCATGCCTACCATCTCATGCAGATCAATGGCCAAGTCTGCAAAGAGAGCAAAGGCGTTTATATCTGCATCATTCTTGTCATCTTCGCCAAAGGAATAGGCAATTTCAAAAGATGGTTTGAAGATGCCATGGGTGCATTTACCCTGGAGACCGATGAAATTATTGTGGACCTCGCCTCCGTTTAAATCGTTTTCATCACGAAGGTAGAAGGCTTCCAGATAGGTGCCTGAGAAGTTGTAGCCAGCTTTGGCATATAAAAAGGTGCGGTCTTGATCTTTACCGCTTGATGGATAGCCAATTGGGTTGAATGTAGGAGCAAGGCCGTAGCCAGCTTCATCTTCATCTGATTTGATATAGGTTACTTCATACTTTACACCGTTGGCATTGCCTATAATTCCTATGCCTGGGTCATCCTGGCCATATACCAAACCGCCAAAGGGAATATCCACACCTTGTGCATCCCAGCCTGCCTTTATGCGGGCGTCCATGCCAGGCACTTTGAAGGTGGCAAGCAGGCGTTCAATACCAAACTGCTGACTCTGATGGCCCCTAATAAAATCGGTGCGGTCCACTGCCCTGCGGTCCAGAACAGTATCTGTTTCAAGGGCCATATAGACATCCCAATCAGAGCCGTGGGCAAAGTTGAAGAACAGCCTGTTTTCGCCGCGGATGTAGCTGTCTTTGATGGCTCCGCCAGATTCGTTGAAGTGGGTTCTGGTGCTTGGACCGAAGTTGAAAGGCATCTTCTTGGCTGCCTTTACTTCCTGCTCATGATTGAGCCGGTCGCTAAGGCCGAAGTCCCTGTCTATTTCAGCAGTGGGGATTATGCGGACCTGGGCTCCCATTCTTATTGTTATGTCGCCAGCGGTCTGAACCTCCACTTTTCCAGGGCCTGCTGTAGCAATAGATGCAAAGAGAAAAGTTGCTAACGCTCCCAAGGAAAACAGAAAAAATCCCTTCCCGTTTTTCATGAAAAAACCTCCCGTTTGTTTCATAAAATTTTGTCTGTTGATTTTGAATTAAAATTTAGATTCAAGCTATTTATGTTACTGAAATTAATTCCAGTTTCACCTCCTTTCGAGTTGTTTTTTATACTGAAAAGGTTTGAAAAACCAGACTGTTATGCTGCCTCCTGTATGGTCATGTCTTCCATTACACTGCGGGAATAGGTGTCTATGCGTTTTTGATATGCTTTCCGCACTACTTCCACATCCTTGATAAACCTTTCAAACTCCTTGAAGGTTAGGGATTGAGGGCCATCACACAGGGCCGTTTCAGGCGCTGGATGTGTTTCCACCAAAATCATGTTTGCCCCAGATATCACTCCCTGAGCCGCAGCATGAAAGATGTCCATAAGCCCGTCTGGGCTTGTATCTTTTGATCCTATGGAATGGCTTGGATCAATGCATACAGGCAGCCTGGTTAGCCTATGCACTACAGGAACATGGGCAAAATCAACTATATTCCTATGGGGAAGGCCGAGCTGGCTTTTAACCCCTCTTAAACAGAAGACAATATTTCTGTTGCCTTCGCTGGCAATATACTCACAAGCATTCAAGGATTCTTCAAGGGTAAGCCCCATGCCGCGCTTGTAAAGTACAGGCATTTCGTTTTGAGAACCAACCTCTTTTAACAGCTCAAAGTTCTGAGCATTTCTGGTGCCTATCTGCAGCATTACTCCAGTTGGATGGCCTGCCTCATCAAGGGCCTTCTGAATTTCTTCAATATGGCTTTCCCTCAACACCTCCATGGCTATGACCTTGATGTCATATTTGCCTGCAAGTTCGAATACCCAAGGCAAACAAGCTGCTCCATGGCCTTGGAAGTCATAAGGGCTTGTACGCGGTTTATAGGCTCCACCCCTAGCAGTCTGGATACCCAGTTTGTTGAGCATCTTAAAGGTTTCTTCCACATTTTCCTTCGTATCCACAGCACATGGTCCAGCAAAGATATGAAGGCTCTTCTGGTCAAAACGCAATCCTTTATATGTAAACCCTACAGGCACAAGATCTACATCTGCCCGGCCTATCTGTCTGTATTTGGCTGAAATCCTGATAACCCTTTCAACTCCAGGCATGGCGGAAAGTATATCTTCCCTGATCTCATGGGTAGGACCGATCAGGTGCAATTCGGCTACTTTACGGGTCTTTCCCTCAAGTTCTATTAATTTCAATTTTACATTTGGGAAATTGTCCAGGTAGGTTCTTACCTTTTCCAGCACCTGATCCTTGTTTGCATCTGGTTCAAAAATCAAAATCATTTTTCTTTACCTTGAATAAAAATAGTGAATGATCCTTCAGTAATTAACACCCGATGCCTGCATGGTCAAGCATTCAGCCACGTTTTGCGCTTAACTCCCTGAACATTTGTGCAGGCCCTTTTTAGGGCAAATGGCTGGCCTATTAGATAAACCTTTTCTTCCGCCCTTGTAATGGCAGTATAAAACCATTTGTTGTTCAACATAATATAATGAGAATTCGATAAAGGAATTACCACTACTCTGTACTGGCTGCCCTGGGCCTTGTGAACAGTTAAGGCATAGGCAAGCTCAATAATATCTCCTATAAAATCAAAATCATAGGCAACTACGATCCTCTCTGGATAAACCACATAGAACTGTTCCAGTTCAAGATCTATCTTTGTTACAAGGCCAACATTGCCATTGAAGATACGGCTGAATTCGGTGGAGGAAAATTCTTTGCCATTCTTAATAAAGGCATCCCAGGGCATAATTGCCATATCCCGATTCTGCAGATGTACTACTTTGTCACCTTCCCTCAATGTGATTCCAGCCCTTTTGACTTGGGAGCCGGCTGTTCCCTGATTCAGTATTTTTTGAAGCTCGCTGTTGAGCACTTCTGTGCCCAGCTGCCCCACCCTCATAGGGGTCAATACCTGAAAATCCCATACGGGATGAGTTAGTGTTTTTGAATATTCTTTGGCAAGCTCAAGTATGCGGTTCAAGATCGCTTGATTGTTCGCCTCCCTTAGTGCCCGGAGCTCCCGTTCCGTGCGCCCTTTTTTCATGGCGTATATATTATATTTCTCCAAGGGCTCGTAGCAGAAGTCTTTCCACCCTGTCTGTTCCACGCCTTCCGGCACCTTGCCTTGGCGTATCTCATTGGCGAACAAGGCCAAGACACTGTCTCCACTCTGTCTGAAGATCTGGGTGAGCTGCACACCAGGGACTAATTTTTTCGACATCAGATCTGAAAAGACATTGCCAGCACCTATAGGCGGAAGCTGGGCAGGATCACCCACCATGATAAAAAGGGTTCCAGGCTTGAGAGCTCTAGCCAGCCTAAAAAAAAGGGGCAGATTCACCATTGAGGCCTCATCCAGCACTACCACCTTGTATGGAAGCGGTTTGTCAGGCCCATGCTCAAAGGAGCCTTCTCCCTGGTATTTGAGGAGGCTGTGGATAGTAAAGGCATCATAACCAGTGGTCTTCCTCAGTCTGGAGGAGGCCATGCCTGTAAAGGCACAGCATACTATTTTATCTTTTGAGATATAGTGGGTGGACAAAAGCTCAAGAATTGCCCTGCACACCGTAGTTTTTCCTGTGCCGGCATAGCCTGCCAAGGCAAAAACAAATCTCGGTTCAGTGGCAATCATTGTGACTATATCCCGCTGTTCTTTGGCCAGAGAGATGGAATTCCGTTCCTCATAGGCATCCAAGAAAGAGTTGACCGCTTCAACGTCCATTACCGGCCTTTGGCCTTCTTCCGCATTCTGTTCAAAAAAAGATTTCAGCCAATCTTCCATATATTTATAGGCGGCCAGGCCCACTTCCCCATTTGAGCCGGTTACTATCACTCCCTCCAGTATCATGGGCTCAAGGGTTTCATCCACAAGCTTGCGTATGGGGGTTTTGGTCTCGAGGCTCAGGACTTCCTGAAGCAATTTCAAGAAATCTTCCTGATTCAAATAGCAATGGCCATTTTGTTCAGCTTCGTTTACCAGCACGTGTTCAATTGCTGCCCGGATGCGGTTTTTTGAATCAGGATCAAGGCCCAGGGCAAGGGCAATCTTGTCTGCCGTTTTGAAACCTATGCCTCTGACTTCTGTAAGCGCATAGGGGTTGGCCTTTATTACTTTTAGGGCATTATCCTCAAAATGGTTATAGATGCGAATAAGCAGATTTGGGGTGACAGGCCCTCCCACTGAGCCAAGATATTCAGAAAGCTGGCGCAGGCTCCTGTGTTTGTGCCATGATTTTAAAATCAGTTTGAGCCTCTTTTCTTTTATGCCTTTTACTGATAAAAGCTGTTCTGGATCTTTATCCAGAATGCGGACCAGTTCTTCTTCACCAAATTGTTCAATCAGCTGTTTTGCAAGTTTTTCACCCAGGCCTTTTACCACCTTGGAAAGAAAGAAGAGGAGTTCACTGCCTACTAATCTGCATTTGTTGAAAGTGAATTGGCGGCCATATTTGGACATGGTCCAGGAGCCTTGGAACTGGAATTCAGCGCCTTCAAGCCCGGCCTGGTTGGCGAGTTCAGCCACGTGGCCTACAGCAGTAAAGCGCGCCCCCCTTTTGGGCTTTATGCGGAGCACGGCATACCCTGTTTCAGAGGAGGCGTATGTAACCCGCTCCACCCTTCCGCTCAACACCATATTTTGCTGCTGGTTGTCGTCCATTATTAGAGAGAATTACATTAACCAGTGGATTTTACAAGCGTTAAGGAGATTAATTAATTGCTCCAATATACCATTGGATTTACATTGAGTGTATGACTGCAAAGACAAAGTTGCTAAAGGGGTTTATCCACCAGCCACTGCATATAGGGAGAGTGAAATTACCAAACCGGCTTATTCTGGCACCCATGGCTGGTATAACAGATGCACCGTTCCGTTTCCTGGCAAAACGTTTTGGGGCAGGACTGGTGGTCAGCGAGATGATCTCTGCTCAGGCCGTGGTTTTTAGAAACACTAAAACCCTCAAGATGGCTAGGCCTTGGCGCAGTGAACACCCGGTGGCCATTCAGCTTTTTGGCCATGATCCAGATGTAATGGCCAAAGCTGCCGGAGAAATGGAAGCCATGGGAGCAGATTTGATAGATATAAATATGGGCTGCCCTCAGCGGAAGATAGTAAGGGCTGGCTCTGGCTCTGCACTCATGAATCAGCCTGAATTAGCAGCAAAGATCGTGGAATATATGCAAAGAGAGGTAACGGTTCCGGTCACAGTAAAGATAAGGCTTGGCTGGGATGAATCCTCCATAAATGCCGTGGAGTTTGCGTGTTTGATGGCTAGAGCAGGGGCTTCCATGATCACAGTGCATGGCAGAACGCGGAGCCAGATGTTTGCAGGCAGAGCGGACTGGAAGGCCATAAGTCTTGTCAAAGAGGCCGTGGATATACCTGTGGTTGCCAACGGAGATGTAACAGATATTAGTTCTGCAGCTGAATGTATTAAAATCAGTGGTGCAGATGCAGTAATGATAGGAAGGGCAGCCTTGGGACGGCCTTGGATATTTCATGAAATAATCAAAGGAAGCACTGTTGGTCCTGAACAAAAATTTAATGCTATCCTGGATCACCTAACAATGCTCAAGGAGTATTATGGCCCTCGAACAGGAACTGTTTTGGCTAAAAAACATGTCTGCTGGTATTCCCATGGCCTGTCCAATGGAGCAAAATTCAGGCAGCAGGTGCATCAAATAGAAGATTTTGAAAGGCTAAAAGATTTTGTAGAGGATTTTTTCACCAGGGCCTTTGCTCAATCTACACTCCATAATTTATCTACATCTATGTTGGATAACTCCACCTCTATGCCATCTACTTCATCCTTGGTATCTTGAGGTGCATGTTTTTCATTAGATATGGATGATAATTTTTTTTGTAACTTTTCTTGAGAAGAAACAGCTGGTTGATCTAGCTTTTCAGATAGGGGCATCTCTTGAATAGCCCTCATCTCTGTAGCCGCTTCCTGAAGTACTTTATCGAGTTCCTCATCTGGAAGGGCCTCATCATCCAGAAGCCTTAAAAAATTCTCCAGGGTATTTTTTATCTTAAAGGTAGATTCCCTTTGAACCCGGCGGAGCACCCTTATTTTTTCTTCTAACTGAAGGGCTTCCTGGTGGGCGTCTGCTACAATTCGCTCAGCATCTAGTTTGGCCTCTTCAATTATCAAGTCGCCTTCTTTCTGTGCCTGTTCCTTCATTTCCTCAGCAAGCTTTTGGGCAGCAGCTATGGCGTGTCTAAATTCATCTTCCCGTTTTTTAAACTGTTCCAATTGATATAGGCAGCTTTTCAGCCTGGATTTGAGCATGTTGCGCTCCTTTATCACTTCAGCCAGACGTGCTGCAACTGTCTCCTGAAAGATAGTAACAGCCCCTATATCATATCCTCTGAAACGTTTAGGGAATTTTTGTTCTGCTATTTCATTTGGTGTAATAGCCATTTGAGCCTAGCCTCAAGAGAGTTTAAATGCCAGTTGACGTAAAGATGGCACTAAAAAACTATCCAAAAAGATTATTGCAAGAATAAGCACCATCGGTGCCAAATCGATTCCTCCAAGGTGCAGAGGGAGGATTCGTCTTACCCGGTATAATAGAGGATCTGTGATTCCATATAAAAATCTTACTATTGGATTGTAGGGGTCTGGGTTTACCCAGGAGATAAGGGCCCTGATAATCAATACCCACATATAAAGGTTCAGCACCACATGGATTACTGTTGCCAATGAATTCAAAAAATTTGCCAATATGAACATAAATGCCTCCTAGTTCTTGCCAAATGGACATATAGGGAATTTACACTTTTTACAATTCATGCATAGGCCTCCATGGCCTAAAGATGCAAGATATTCCCTGCCTATTTTGTCGCCTGCCAGGACCTTGGGCAAAATAAGATCCAATACCGTTATTTTAAAGAACATACCACAGGCAGGAATGCCAAGAACTGGCACTCCATTTAAGTAACTTATCAAAAACATGGCACCTGGAAGCACAGGGCTGCCATAAACAATATCTGTTGCCCCAGCCTTTGCAATGGCAGCCCGGGTAACATCATCTGGATCAACAGACATACCACCTGTGCAAAGGATCAATTGGGCGCCTTCAGCAAGGGAATTTTTGATTTCTTCAGCTATTTGGGCCTCATCGTCTGGAGCCTTGCGCACAGAAACCACTTCAATTCCGTAATCTCCAAGTTTTTTGGTCATTGCAGGGCCAAATTTGTCTTCTATCCGACCTTCAAATACTTCCCTGCCGGTAACAACTATGGCTGCACGTTTTAGCTTCCAGGGGGAAACATGGATAAGGCCCCCGGCTTCTTTGGCTATGCTGACTGCCTTGTCCAATATCTCTCTTTTTATAACAAGGGGGATTGCCCTTCCTGCTGCCACCTGCATATCCTTTTTAACCACCATATCTTGGTGAAGCGTTGCAAGCATAACGTCACCTAAAAGGTTAAAGCGGTAAAGGGCCTCTTTATTGACCCTTAAAATGCCATCTATTTCAGACCT
>JAMOVF010000094.1 GCA_027061625.1 Deltaproteobacteria bacterium | reverse complement strand
GGGCTTTTTTCTTTTTTATTTACCTTGATTCAACTTAGAGCCATGTTTATGAATATGAATCAAATTAGCTTCTTACCTTAGAAAGGCAGGATATCAATTATGCAATATCGTACTCTTTCAGCAGGAGTAGTAGTAGTTAGAAAAGAAGGGGACAAATATCTTTTTTTGCTGCTTAGGGCCTATCGATACTGGGATTTCCCAAAAGGGATCGTGGAAAAGGGGGAAGACCCACTGGAAGCTGCCAAAAGAGAGGTCGAGGAAGAAACCACTATTTCTGACTTGGAATTTAAGTGGGGCTTTGACTATATGGACACAGGGCCATACAACCGGGGCAAGATTGCCAGATATTACATAGCTGAAACCAAGCAGAAAGATATCGAACTCCCTGTAAATCCTGAAATAGGAAAGCCTGAGCATGATGAATACAGATGGGTTACATATGACGAGGCACTAAAGCTTGTAGGTGACCGCGTAAAACCTGTTGTGAAATGGGCTTACAAGGTTATCACTCAAGGGCCTTAGCTGCCGCTCCCAGCAGGCCCAAATCTTTATTCATCACCACATAGGTTGGAATTGACTTTAAAAGATCCCTCATGCGACCTTTAGCCTCAAAAGATTGTCTAAAAGGGCTTTTTTTGAGAAAATTGACTATTTTAGGGGCAATACCACCTGCAATATAAACACCGCCCCTTGCCAAAGATTTAAGAGCTAGGTTTCCTGCCTCAGAACCCAGTACGCTGCAGAAGATTTCCAGGGCTTTTTCTGCTGCCCTGCTGTTTCCTTCCAATGCTGCCTTGCTGATTTTAGCAGGATTTGACGATTCTAATTGATCCTCATCATATTGTTCTGTACAAAAAGTGTATAAATCAGCAAGGCCAGGGCCAGATATCACCCTTTCATAACTCACATGCCCATATTTTTCTTTTAAGAAAATCAACAATTCAACTTCTTCAGGGCTGTTTGGAGCAAAATCACAATGACCGCCTTCTGTGGCCACCACATGGTATCTCTCTTTTTCCAATGCTATCAACACAGCTTCTCCAAGCCCCGTACCAGGACCGAGTACTGCTTTATTATAACCCTTCACAGGTTCTCCCCTACCTATCTGCTCAAACCATTCTGGGCCTAATTGAAGAACACCCAAGGCAGCAGCAGCAAAATCGTTTATGAGTATTACTTTCTCAAATCCAAACCGCTGTTTGATTACGCTTCCATCAATCTTCCAGGCAAGATTCGTCCCCACAGCCTTGCCATCACTAACCACTCCTGCCACCCCAAAGCATGCCCTATGAGGCAACGGGATATTTGTTTCCTCAAAAAAATGATGCAGCAAGGATGAAAAATCTCGAAAATCTTTTGATGGATAGATCTTTTCAAACAGGATGCGGCCATCATCCACCAGGGCCAGACGTGCATTTGTTCCGCCTATGTCCCCGGCAAGTACTTTCACAACGCTTTTTACCTCCTTATTGCGTCTGAAAGCTCTCTAGTCAGCCGAAGGGCCCTTTCAGCCAATTCCAGAGAAAGCAGCCCAGTTCCGCAACTTGGGGTTATAAGTGAGTTGTTCAACAAAAGAGCATCATCCAGTTTCATGGACTTTTTGCACTCCTGCCACCTTGAAAAGAGGCTTGCAGCATCCTCTTTCTGAAGATCTGCATCATTCAAGGTAGGAACTAAGCCCCATGCCATTATCCCGCCTCTTTTGATAAAATGGATCAGGGCCTCTTTAAAAAGAAGGATTCGGTCAAAATATCCATAGGCATCAAAACTCAATATATCCACCGGGGTCTCAAGGACCAGGGACCAATCCGTATTCGCACACACATGAATTCCAGCCAGCCCTCCTGCCTCATGTATGGCATCAATAACCTCAGTTAAATCCTGGACCACCTCTTTTTTCTGTATAGTCACCATTTGGGAAGAGCCAAAACCAGCCAGTGCAGGCTCATCTAAAAAGAGCAATGTACGGGAATGTACAGATTGCATCTGTTCGATCTGATACTTCGCTTTAAGGCCAAGCCCTTTTACCACCGCCTCCCGCAGAATGGGATTAAAAAAAGCCATTTTGTCCTGCTCATCCTTTAATCCCGTCAACATGGTAAATGGGCCTGTAATCTGCCCCTTTAAGGCATATGGCCTTTTTTCTGCTCCCTTAGCCA